>NZ_JBOFLP010000105.1:0-23276 GCF_051657925.1 Chroococcidiopsis sp. | reverse complement strand
ATTATTGAGTCGTCTATTACAAGTCGGACGTGACGAAAAACTCGATCGCATTACTGCCGAAATTCTCGCCGAAAATCGAGCCATGCAAAAAGTCTGCGAAAAACTCGGCTTCTGCCTGCATCGGGCTGCGGATGTCGTCAAAGTGGAATTTGAGTTGTAAATCAGTTATCAGTTATCGTAGGGGCGGGTTTTGACCAAAAATTTTCGGTTCTCGCAGTTAATTTATTTGCTAAACCCGCCCTTACAGGAATCGGGAGCAGGGAGCGCACGAGCAGGGAGCGCACGAGCAGGGGCGACAGATGACAAATGACGAATGACCAATTACTTAACTACCAAGATGCAAAACCTGATGTATTGCGTCCAATAATTCTTTCGTAGTATAGGGCTTGGGTAAAAATGCTTTGACACCGATTTCGGTTATTTCAGCCATCAGGTTATTCGATGCTAAACCACTCGTGACGATCGCCTTGATTTTAGGATTGAGTTTTTGCAGGGTGCGAGTTGCGGTTAACCCATCCATCAACGGCATCATCACATCCATCAGCACGAGATCGATCTCGTACTTGCGCTCGGCATAGAGAGCGATCGCCTCAATTCCATCTTTGGCAATCAGAGTCCTGTAATTGTACTCTTCTAATGAGGCTTGCGTTACCTGTTGAATCAACGGTTCGTCTTCCACAATCAGAATTAACTGGTTGTTGCCAGTCAAGAGCGCGAGTTCTGCTGCTGGCTGAGTCTCTGCATCTTCGATCGCAGGTAAGTACACTTTAAATTGCGACCCTCTTCCCACCTCGCTGTACACCTTGACAAAACCACCGTGGTTTTTCACAATGCCTAACGCAGTGGATAAACCTAGTCCTGTTCCTTTGCCTACTTCTTTCGTAGTAAAAAAGGGGTCAAAAATTCGCTCTAACAGTTCAGATGGAATTCCCGTTCCTGTATCCGAAATCGCGATCGCCACGTAAGAACCTGGGCTAGCTTCTGGATTCATCCGAGTACAGGCTTCATCAACGAGTTTATTTTCAGCTGCAAGCCTGAGAGTTCCACCATTGGGCATAGCGTCGCGGGCATTGACACAGAGGTTCATGAATACCTGATGCAGTTGGGTAGCATCGGCAGCAACCATCCAAAGATTAGCAGTGGGAAAGTCTGTATAAATTTCAATGGTTTTGGGGAAGGTTTGGCGGGCAACGTGCATGACTTCTGACAATATATGCCGAACTTGCAGTGGCACGCGCTTGCCTTCCACCCCACGCGCAAAGACTAAAATTTGCTTGACCAAATCTGCCCCACGTTTGGCACTGTTTTCGATTATCTGGGTTAAGTGCCGATCCTGCTCGTCTAGGGGGAGTTTTAAAGATAGCAGTTGCGCGGTTGCCAGAATCGGAGTGAGAATGTTGTTGAAGTCGTGGGCAATGCCACTTGCCAGAGTTCCCAAACTTTCCAAACGTTGGGCGTGGCGCAGGGCTGCTTCTGTCAGCTTGCGAGTAGTGATATCTTCCGCAATGCCTACCACGCGGTAAGATGCACCAGAGTCATTTTGAATCGGAAAACCGCGATCGCGAATCCATCGGATCGAGCCATCGGGACGGATAATTCGATACTCTTCATCATAATGACCTGCTAGAGCCTGCTCGAAGAAGTTCGTTTGAATGCGTTGCCGATCTTCAGGATGAATTGCCTCTAACCATTCCATAAGGTTGGCATACAAACTCTCGCAGGATCGCCCCCAGATACGTTCGTAGGCAGGGCTGACGTAGAGTTGCTGACGCGCTTTGGGGTCTGACATCCAAAACACGCTCTCGGCAATGTTTTCTGCCAATTGGCGAAACCGTTCTTCGCTTTCTCTTAATGCCTGTTCTGCGTTATGTCGTTTTTGTCGTTCCTTCGCCTCGCGCAATTCTCGCTCCACCGCAGGCATTAACCGAGCTAAATTACCTTTGGTGATGTAGTCATGCGCTCCTGCTTTCATAGCAGCAACAGCAGTTTCTTCACCAATCGTACCGGAGACAATGATAAACGGTAAATCTCGCTGCTGGCTTTGCAGTAGTTTTAGGGCATCTGGGGCGCTAAACGCAGGTAGAGTGTAATCGGCAATGACAATATCCCACGACTGGCGATCGAGCGCTGCCTGCATCTGGGCAGCAGTCTCTACCCGCTCGTAGTCCAGAGTGTAGCCGCTCCGCCGCAGTTCCCGCAGCATCAGCAGCATATCATCTTCCGAGTCCTCGACAACCAGAACGCATAGGTGAGGGTTCATCGTGCCTCCCTAAAGCGGTGGTGGTTCGTTCATCAATAGCCAGTACATTCCCAAATGCCGAATTGCCTCGGAAAACTGAAGAAAATCCACGGGTTTGCGAATGTAACTATTGCATCCCAAGCTGTAACTATCGAGTAAATCTCGCTCCTCGCTGGAAGTCGTCAAGACTACCACGGGCATTAATCTAGTGCGTTCGTCTTCCCGCAAACGGCGCAAAACTTCAAGCCCATCCACGCGAGGCAGCTTTAGATCTAGCAAAACTACTGTTGGTTTGCTGCTGACATCTCGTTCTGCATACATGCCCGTGCCAAATAGGTAGTCCAGGGCTTCGACTCCATCATGGGCGACGACAATATCATTCCCGATGTGATGGCGTTTGAGGGCGCGGATTGCCAGTGCTTCGTCGTCAGGATTATCTTCTACTAAAAGAATGACTTTGCGATCGCCATTCCCATTCATGCCCCAACCTCCTCTGCGAATAGCGTGAAATAAAACGTCGCTCCCCGTGCCAACGCCCCTTCTGCCCACACCCGTCCCCCATGTCGATGCACGATTCGCTGTACCGTGGCAAGTCCAATTCCATTACCGGAAAATTCGTTCATACCATGTAATCGCTGGAACGGTCTGAATAACTTATCAACATAAACCATATCAAAGCCTACGCCATCATCTCGCACAAAATAAACTAAAATCCCATTTTCCTGCGCGATCGCTCCAAATTCAATCTTTGCCTGCAACTGCCTAGAGGTAAATTTCCAGGCATTATTCAGTAAATTCTCTAATAAAACTTCCAGCAGACGGGGATCTCCTTGGGCAACTAAACCAGGTTGAACGACAAACTCCACCTGCTGTTCTGGATGAGTTTGCTGTAAATTCGTGCAGATACGACTAGCAACTCGGCTCAGATCGACTGATTCCCTTTGCATTTCGCTGCGAGTGACTCGCGATAGGGTGAGGAGATCGTCAATCAACTGCCCCATCCGCTGGCTAGCAAAGCGGATGCGACGCAGATAGTCTTGTCCGGTTGCATCCAATTGGTCGAGGCAGTCTTCCAATAATGCTTGACTGAAGCCATCAATGCTGCGTAAGGGCGCACGCAGATCGTGAGAGACTGAATAGCTAAAGGCTTCCAATTCCTTATTCACTGCCTTCAGTTCGACAATCGCTTGCTGCAATCCCTGGTTCAACTCCTGAGCGCGTTGTTCGGCTTGCTGCCGTTCGACGATTTCTGCCCGCAGTTCGGCTAGCAGTTCGGCGTGCTGGAGAGCCACCCCTAAGCGATCGGCAATCTGATTCACAAATTCGATCTCGGTTTCCTGCCACTGACGCGGGGCGCGGCATTGATGAATGCAGAGCAATCCCCAGAGGTTGTGACCTTGCAAGAGTGGCACGACCAAGTTAGCCCGCACCTGAAATTGGGCGAGGATCTGAATGTGGCAGTCGCTCAGCCCCGCGTTGTAGATATCGGCAACTGCCTGCACCCGTCCCCGTTGATAATGAACGGCAAATTGCTCGCCAAAGCAATGGTCGTGGACTTTCTGCGCGATCGCTGAGGCGAGATCGGCAGCGACATCCTCAGACACAAACTCTCCATCATTCCACCCAGAATCGGCATAGAAGCGAAACATACCTACGCGATCTGCTGCCAAAAGTTGACGCACCTCGGTAGCAGTGGCTTGAAAAATTGTTTCAAGATCGAGGGTTTCTTGGAGTCGGGCGATCGCGTTGGACAAGGCTTTTTGTCGTTCCACCTGAAAATTTGCCCGACCGATCTCCTGCTCTAGAGGTTGAATTTTGTCACTCAGAATTTGTTGCAGCTGTTCAAATGCCGTTTCATCCTTACAGCAAGCACGCAATTTTGTCAATAGTTCTGGGTTCATGAATCTCAGCTGGCAACTTCAGGAATTGCAGAAAGATGAGGAGGGGCTGGGGGCGATCGCAGTACTTCCTTAAAAAAGTATATACTGCTACATGAAATTAGGGAGCAGGGAGCAGGGGGCGGGGAGCAGGGAAAAGAGAGCAGAGGGGCTTCAGGTGCAGAGGGGCTTCAGGTGCAGAGGAACTCAAAATTCACGCATTAATTCCGAATTCCGCGATCCCCGAATTCTCCCCACACCCCACACCCTACACCCTACACCCCATTCTTCACTGATAACTGATTGTTACACTTTCTCTTTCGCTGGTGTGGCAACGCCATATTTGACCAAAAATGTTTCTAGTTGCCGCAAGAATCCAAAATCTTCTTCTGGTAGAGGCGCATTTTGGCTCGTGCGGGAATTTTGTTCTAGGCAAGCAAAAGCCTGTCGGAATTCATAAGGAGTTGTGGCGATTGGTGCATCCAAGTGACAGCTTATAATCCGCCCAAAATCCCAAGTTGCTACCTTATCTGCCCAGTCTAAGACTTGTTTTGGTGCTTGGGGAAAAATTAGAGTTTGCAGAATTGGGGCGACAAACGGACGACCGTTGCCACGCAACTGATTGAATGACTGCTGCCAGCCCGCTTGCCAACGAAACGGGTATAAGCCAAAGTAAGCTTGTCGCGATCGCTCTTTTGCCTGCACAACATCGCGCCACATTTGTCCCAACCCAGCTGTTTCTACCGCTCTAGGACGGAAGTAAATTGCAAACAAGCAAATCCGCTGCCATCCCTTACGGCGATTGGCGGGAGTGTCTTCCATTGCCTCGTCCCCACTGTCTCTAGCATGAAACAGTAAGGGATAGGGGTCTAACTGCAAAAGCGCGGGTGGTTCTTCTGGGATGGATATGATGGAATCAGTTAATAGCAGAGTGCGCGATCGCTTGTGGAGAAGTGCTACTTCTGCAAAAGACCCCTTGCCCAAGTCCAGATCCAACACGGCATAGTCAAATTCTGCCCCAAAGGGAGCCTGTTTAGAGTTTTCCGGTAGTACTTGAGTGCGTTTTCGGGGAAATCCCAACCACGATAGAGGCAAATTGAGCGGGAAACTCCATTGGTTCGGAGCCACAAAGACCTGGGCTTGAGGAAAGCGTCGAGCGAAAGGACCAACGAAAATCTTGTGTTCCAATCCCGAACTGGTAGGCAAAATAATATACTTCACATCACCATACTTTGCCACCAACTCATTCACCATGCGAATGCACTCTTTTGTTGGGGCAACGGGTGCATAGATCAACAAACCACCAGCATTAAGCTTAACGACAGTCATCCGAATCGTGACAACTGCATAGAAAAAGCCCTGAAGCTGGTCGAACGTCCAGATCGTATCCTTCACGACTTCCGTGCAAAGCGTCCGCCGCTTGCCAAATGGATAGAGTGGTAAAGCCAGCCAGAACTGCCACGCCAAATCCTGCGGCTGGGTGCTTGAATGCATGAATCGCTCCTACAGATGTATCCTCAATTACTATTTTGCTGTTTTTTTGTCATTCGTCGCTGCTCCCTACTCCCTGCTCCCTGCTCCCTGCTCCCTTTTCAGTGGTGCAAGAAGAAGGAGTAAAACAGATACAGAATTGTGCCTGTAAACAGAACGTGGTTGATCCAATCGTCAAGAGTCCAGTTGCGAAACATTTTAATAAGGGGTAAGGGGTAAGAGAGAAGTTTTAGGGGCGGGTTTAGCAGGCATATTCACGGCTGGCAGTAAGAGATCTTCGCCCAAAACCCGCCCGTACAGCAGTCAAAAGTCAAAATTAACTATCCACTAATGACCAATGACCAATGACCAATGACAAGTGACAAATCATCTAGCTAATGGTTGCGGCTGTCTGTCTTCTTTTGGCTGTGTCTTGCTTAGCTTCTTGGGTTTCAAGAAATTTTCTTCCATGTTCTTAATGACAACGTACAGCACCGGGACTAAGAACAAACTAAGCAGCGTCGAAAATAAGTAGCCGCCAAATAGTGCCGTTCCCAATGACCAGCGACTCATGGCTCCAGCACCCGCCGCTATGACCAAGGGCCAAAAACCAACTAAACCAGAAATTGCTGTCATCAGAATCGGTCGCAAGCGCTCCTCTGCGGCTCGAATTGCTGCTTTGGTGTAGCTCATGCCTAGTTCTGCTGACTGGTTGGCAAATTCTACGATCAGAATTGCGTTTTTACTGGCTAAGCCGATCAGCATGACGAGAGCGACTTGAGCGTAAATGTTATTGTTGACAACAGGCCAAACCGAACCTGCTTGGAGCAAATTGGCACGGAGCAGCAACGCCCCGATCGCGCCTAAAATTGCTAAGGGTACGGTAATCATGATGATGATGGGGTCAATGTAGCTTTCGTACTGCGCCGCCAACACTAAAAACACCATCACAAAGGCTAAGCCGAAAATAATCGGGGCAGCACCACCAGAAGCTTTTTCCTGAAAAGCCGTCCCCGTCCAAGCATAGCCGAATCCTGGTTGCAACACTTGCTCTGCTACCTCTTCCATCGCTCTCATCGCTTGTCCTGTACTGTAACCTGGGGCGGGTGCGCCTTGAATGTTGATCGATGGATAGACGTTGTAGTGAGTAATAATTGGTGGATAAGTCATTTGCTCGACTTTCACCACGTTACTCAGTGGTACGGAATTCCCATCTACAGAACGGACGTACAAACGACCGATATCGTCGGGGTTAGAGCGCGATGTCTCTTCTGCTTGCACTTGCACGCGATACAGTCGTCCGCCGAGGACATATTGATTGACATATCTCGCCCCCAAATATGTCTGCATCGTATTGAAAATATCGCTTAATTGGACGTTTAGGGCTTTAGCTTGTTCGCGATCGATGGAGATTTCCATCATGGGCGCACCGAAGGTAAATTGCGTAAATACACCCGCTAACTCTGGACGCTTTCTTGCTGCTTCGACTACTTTTTGCGTGTTGTCAATCAACGCTTCCATTGGTAAGGCTTGGCGGTTTTGGATGTACATCTCGAAACCACCCGTACTACCTAACCCATCTACTGGTGGTGCGTTGACGGCGATTAGTCTGGCTTCGGGAACATTTGCTTGCAATTTTTGGTTAATTTGTTGTAGGAGTCCGAAAATTGACTTGTCTGCACCTGGGCGTTCTTCCCAATCTTTGAGCTTGACGAAAAACAGTGCCTTGTTACTAGCATTACCTTGAAAACCAAAGCCCGCATTACCAACTACGTGTTCGACTTCTGGTAGGGGTTTGATAATCTGGGTAACTTTTTGGACGAGATTGGTGGTGTAATTTAAAGAGACACCCGAAGGAGCTTCAGCGATCGCAAAGAAATAGCCTTGATCTTCTTCGGGAATAAATCCTTGCGGCGTAGACTGGTAAAGCCAACCCGTAGCAATTAAGCCTGCTAGAAAAATTGGAATTACTATCATCCGCAGGCGGATTAGAAATTCTACTGACTTACCATACTGTTCTTTAAACCAGTCAAACCCGCGATTAAACCACCCAAAAAACCAGCCCAAGGGTCCGTGTACCTCCTGTTGTCGCCGCATAATGATTGCTGACATGCTGGGCGAGAAGGTAAGAGCGTTGAAGGTAGAAATAGCGATCGCAAAGGCAATAATTAAGGCAAACTGTCTGTAGACAATTCCCGTCGTGCCTGGAAAGAAGGTGACGGGAATAAATACTGCCATCAGTACGACAGATGTAGCAATAATTGCCCCAGTGAGTTCTCCCATCGCATCGATCGCAGCTTGCACTGGTCGCATTCCCTGAGATAATTTAGCGGAGATCGCTTCTACAACCACAATCCCATCGTCTACAACTAGACCTGTGGCTAAAATTACCCCGAATAGCGTTAACTGATTTAGGCTAAACCCAAACATAAAAGCAAACGCCATCGCCCCAATTAAGGATACAGGAATTGCCAGGGCGGGAATAATCGTCGTGCGCCAGTCTTGGAGGAAAATAAAGATCACCAAAAAAACTAAGGCGATCGCTTCCATCAGAGTTTTGAAGGCTTCATCTAAGGAAGCTGAGACAAACAACGTGTTATCTAAACCGACCGTTGCTTTCAACCCTGGTGGAAAACTTTGCTCTAACTCCGCCATCCTTGCCTTAATTAAGTTAGCTGTATTCCAAGCATTGCTTCCAGGCAATTGATAGGCTAACAAAATGACTGAAGGAGCGCCATCAAATAGCGTCGTGGCGCTGTAGTCTTGCGCTCCGATTTCAGCACGACCGACATCTTTAAGTCGCGTTAGCGTCCCATTTTGACCTACTTGGACGATAATACCTTCAGCCTCTTCAGGAGTCGTAAAGCGACCGATCGCACGCAAGGCGATTTCATACTCCTGTTTGGCTTGAGTCGGCTGCTGACCGATTCTACCCGCCCCTACTTGAATGTTTTGCTCTGCAATGGCATTAATTACATCTTGGGCTGATAAATTTCTCGCAGCCAGGGCATCGGGATTGAGCCAGATCCGCATTGCATATCTTCGTTCACCAATTATTCTTAAATTGCCTACGCCCTCAATCCGTTTGATTTCATCGAAAATCAGGCGATCGACATAATTACTAATAAATACGTTGTCATAGATATAGTTACCTTGCTCGTTTTTTTCTGAATAAAAGGCATAAGCAATAGTAATTGTTGGAGATTGTTTTTGAGTAACGACACCCGTACGATTTACTTCTTCTGGTAGTTCTGCTTCAGCAACGGCGACGTTGTTTTGAACAAGGACTTGAGCGGTATTTCTGTCCATCTCCGTAGGGAAGGAGACGTTAATGGTCGTATCACCATTATTCGTTGTTTGAGAGGACATATATACAGTCCGCTCCGTACCGTTGATCTGTCGTTCTAGTACGGTGGTGACGTTTTCTTCTGCGGTTTTGGCATCGCTACCGAGATAATTTGCCGTCACGGTAACTTGTTTTAATGCCATTTCTGGGAGTTTATCCAAGGGCAACAGCGGAATGCAAATTGCTCCCAGTAAAAGAATAACCACGGTACAGACTGTAGTTAAGACTGGTCGTCTAATGAATGTATTAGCAATGCTCAGTAACATAGATCCTGAGTTCGATTAGTGTTTTGGGCAAACGATACAGACAGGAACGATCGATCGATAAAGAAGACAGCAGGTAAGCCTTTAAATCAGTTATCAGTTGTCAGTTATCAGTGTAGAGACGTTACATGTAACGTCAGTTATCAGTTATCAGGAAAGAGTGGTGCGTGGTCACTGGTCACTGGTCACTGGTCACTGTCCAACTGGTCACTGGTCACTGTTAAAGATCGGTAGTTCCAGTCAGATTGCGATCGCGAACGATGGAAACGAATCTATGAGAATTTATTGTGAGAATTCAATTTATAGTTATAAGCGAACAGAGTACCATTTTCCTGCCGAAAAATACTACCCCTTGATAATTTTTGGCAGGTGCATTTAACTTAGTTTACTTAACTTTATCTAATTTAATACTTGCCTGCGAAAATGATAGAATTTTCTCGCGATCGCAGGTCGGGCGTGAATTTTATTTGCTTATAACGAGTAGAATTTCTGTCTTTTTTGTAACAGTTATACGATAGATATAAAAATTTACAAGAATGATTTTGTGTCACGCATCAGCCGTAGGCGAAGCGTAGCGTTAGACGCAAAGACGCAAAGCGGCTTCTCGTGGAGTCGGTGCAAAGAAGAACACAAAGGGGATTTTTGCGTGAGGTGTCACAAACTGAGCAATGCGACGATGCCAAATGCTGTGATGACGATACCTGAGAGGCGATTGACCCATTTCAAATTCAGCTTTGTCTTTATTAGCGTGACAGTAGTACTCAATAGCAGCCACCACAGTGCAGAACCGCAAAAAACTCCAACTACTAAGAGTATTGCTGACAGGTAATTTTGTTCGATGCTGGCTAAGCCTAATCCAGAAAAAATAGCTGCAAAAGCTAAGACTGTTGCGGGATTTGTCAGTGTTAGCATCCACGTTGAAGTATAGACTCCAGTAAGTGTGCTGCCTCTGGTTGATGCCGCAGTTTCAGATGGAATACTAA
This sequence comes from Chroococcidiopsis sp., assembly GCF_051657925.1. NCBI lineage: Bacteria > Bacillati > Cyanobacteriota > Cyanophyceae > Chroococcidiopsidales > Chroococcidiopsidaceae > Chroococcidiopsis > Chroococcidiopsis sp. The sequence goes on along the minus strand of NZ_JBOFLP010000105.1, from coordinate 13,098 downwards.
TAAATGTTTTGACCCCCAAGTAGCAAAGGAAAGCACCGCCAACCAACCGCAGCCAAAACTGTTGTTCGATTAAGAAGTTAGCGACGAAGGTAAGTCCAAATGCAGCCACACAACCATACATTGCGTCTGCTGTTGCTGCTCCCAAACCAGCTACAAATCCATGTATCCAGCCAAATGCAAGTGACTGGCGAATGCAGAGGATACCAATGGGTCCTACAGGTGCGGCGATCGCCAAACCAATTGCTAGTCCCCGTAGTAGTAAGCTAATTTCCATAAGATTGGGTAATGGTAGTAAGCGAGGAGCGAGGAGTGAGGAGTGAGGAGTGAGGGAGATAATTCAAGTCACAAGTCAGAATTAACTGATAACTGATAACTGATAACTGATAACTTGACTTTAGAATAAGAATTATTTTTGCAGTTTTGAGTAACTAAAATAAATAAAACTGGCTTATTTGATTTATATTCAAAACTAAAAACGAGTTTTGACTTTTAACTTTTGCCTTTTGACTTCGTAATGTCTTTTGATTCTGAAAAACTATTAGATGTGACTGGCTGGCAAATCTTACAGGTATTACAGAAAGATGCCAGACTCTCTTTTGTCGAACTGGGTCGTCGAGTTGGACTCTCCCCGCCAGCAGCAGCCGAACGGGTGCGACGGATGGAGGAGGTAGGAATTATTACCGGATATCGGGTAGAAATCGATGCGGCGAAAATTGGTTTACCTCTGACGGACAAACAACAACCTCAATCGTGCTTTCTTCACCAATCAAAAGAGCAGGGAGTAGTTATCAGTGACCAGTGACCAGTGACCAGTGACCAGTGACCAGTTAACAATCCACTACACCCCACACCCCACACCCCACACCCCACACCCTATTTACTGCTAGCCACTAGCCACACCCTTTCTTCACCAACTACCAACTACCAACTACCAATTACCAATCAATACCCATGTACTATGACAGTTGACTTTTACCGTAAAATAAAGCATGTAACGCGATCGCGCTTGCTACAAAAGTGTAGCTGTGCAACTCTTCTTGAATATAATTAAGTTATGGCGAAATATACTCTCCCCCAAGCTCCAGAAGTTGTCCTTAATGTCTCTGGTAAAGATTCAGCCAAAGCTCGTGATAAAGCGATGGATCGGCTGATGGAACTAATCGATGCTGGGGAACTACCCACCGATTTAGCGGAGGGATTTAGTTCGCAGCAATTGATTGAAGTCAAAGAACAGCCGATGGATAATCTCAGTAGCGATGAGGATGCAATTACCCAAGCCGTACAAATACTCAATAACTTAGCTACCTTAAAGCTGAAGGTACAAGAATCTCGCACGGAGGCGTTGGAAATTCGTAAAGCGGTTGACGTGCTATTTACTGATAAATCTGTCAGTGATGAAGAAATCGCCCGATTGAAGGAAGGATTTAAAGTACTGAAAACTTTTGCTCAAGCAAATGTCCGCTATCAGGAAGCAAAAGCTAAAGCAGAAGAAGCGCGAAAAGTGCTAGACGAAGCTTTAAAATCTAACTGAAGTTTTTAGATGTTGCGCAAATAGAGTTTGCAGAACTACACAGACGAAACCTGCTGGAGCGGGTTAATCTTGTTTTCAATTGGCATAAGCAGACTGAGTTTGTGTAGTTGCAGATTTTAACCTGTTAGCAACTGTTTCTGCTAACAATTTATGGGCAGCAGTAGAGGGATGGATATCATCCCAGAATAAATATTTATCTGGATTGGGACAAATCATATATTGGCTAAGTTCGCCATTTAAACAGGTATTCATAACATTGAGAAAGCCAAATTTAGTTGGCTCGTTCATAACTCGATTAAATAGATCGTTGACATCATAATAAATAATCTTGGGTTCAGATTTAAGCTGTTGCTGTAAGTTCTTCAAAGCATTAGCTAGTTGAGAGTTGTGCTTGTGAGTTAGTTGGCTCAGTACTTCAGACTGTTGTGTGTTGCGCGTTCCTGGTAGTTTACCTAAATCTGGCAGATTAACCACTAAAATATTTTTTGCGCCAATTTGAACCAGGGATTTGACAGCTTCAACTGAATTATTAACTGGTCGATTTGTATCATTTCCACCTCCTAAATAATCATTTGCTCCAGCCCAGATTATGTATAAAGCATTATTAGAGGTAGAGGAATGACTAGCTTGATAGCGATCGATTTGTGCAAGCAATCCTAGTGGAACTTCCTGTGAATTGCCTGTGGTAGCGCCACCGTAAGCAAAATTAGTATTGGAATTAGCGTTTAATTTCAATTGTTGAGCGAGATATTCCGTCCAAACTAAACCATCTGCATATCTGCCGCGAAAATAAGGGGGACTGGGTGGAAATTGTCCTTGGGAAGCTTTAAACACATTGCCAGGATCGGAAAGGCTATCGCCAAAAACATAAATTTGGGCGACATTTTGCGTTTGAGCCGAATTGGATAATTGAAATAGAGCGGCAGCGATCGCACTTATCGTGGCAATTAATACAATTTTTCGCATCATAGGGGTGAGGAGTGAGGAGCGAAGAATGAAGGGTTAGGATAATGAAATAATAAGCAACAACCACCAACTACCAACTACCAACTACCAACTACCAACTACCAACTACCATGTCCGATTCTCTATCTCATTCCAATTCTCCGACGCTGCCCGATCGCTACTTGGCGTTGATAGACCAGATCGTACAAATTACCCTGAAAGGGCAAATTCGTTCTAAAGAGCAAGTTTATCAAATGCTAGCGCAACAAGTCGTTCCCGGTACGGCAGAGATTTTCGAGCGCTGTTTGGACGAACGCACAATGGAGATCGAACATGAGATTGAGACGGTAAAGGATGAATTGAAGCAAGCGAAAGCGACTCGTTCTCAAAGAGCGATCAAAACGATCGCTAGCGAATGGGAACGCGCCGCCGCCCAAAATCGAGCCGCTAGCGCGATCGCTAAAGCAGCAGAACAGATCGCCTCTTCCGAACCAGCCTATTTACTTGCCGATTTATTACAAGTTATCGATCCAAATCAAAAGCAAGCACTGACAATCGCCCAACTCAAACAATTAGCTGCGGCTTTAAAACAACAAGCAACTGAAATCGAGCCAGAAATGGCGGCGGAGGTGCAACAAGTTGCAATGGGCATCGATCGCGGTTTGCAGTCTTGGCAGCATTTGGAAGGATATTTAGTGAGTTGGGTGTATGATGGGGGGCAGAGCGCAATCGGTTTTGAGAACGTACCAGGACAACGTGGACCTTGGGCGCTGTGGGCAAAACAGGTCAATAGTCCAATTCCACAAGCATTATTTCAAACTCTGGCTATAGAGCGATCGCTATTAGAATGGATGACTCAGCAATATTTCCATCTCGATGATTGGGTGGAAATTGCGCTGATTTTGCAGTTTTTGCAACGGGGACTCGTTGGGTGGACGGAACAGCGAATTTATGATGCCAAGTTAGGATCGAGTCTAGCGATTTCTTGCTTTCTCACGTTTGCCGCAGTTTGGGGTGAGTTAGCGAATGGCTTCATGCAAGCAACTAGCCTCAATTCCAGTCATCGCGAACGGCTAGCGGATGGTTGTTTTCAGATTGCACTGCAAATTTTACGCGCCTTTGCTCAAAAGCAATACTTTCCCCTCTACGGTGGTGTTTTTGCTTCGTTCAATGGCGGACACCTACAATCTGCCCTCGACTATTTAGATTTACCTTTACGGCAAGTCGAAGGGACTCAGGAAAAAGCTCGAATTTTGACACTTTTAGGTTATTCGCAGCAGGCTGTGGGAAATTATCACCAAGCAACCCAGTTTTACGATCGCGCTTTGGAAATTGCCCGTGCTGCGGAGGATGTACCTTGTGAAATTGCCGATTTAAATCATCTCAGCCGAATTTGCGTGGCTAAGAAACAGTACGCCGAGGCAATTAATTACAGCCAGCGGGCATTACTCCTCAGCCGCCAGGTAGGAGACAAGTTAGGTGAAGCCAATGCTTTAGCAAATTTGGGCTACAGTGAGGTATATTCGGCTCAGGCTATTGAAAGATCGGAACCAGAAGTTTATGAAATGGCGATCGGTTATTTACAACAAGGATTAAAGCTATCTCAACAGTTAAACGACAGACAAAGCTTGTCATTATGTTGCAGCAGCCTTGGTGCAGCGCATTTAGTTTTATCTCAGCCTCAAGCTGCGATCGATTATCTTCAATCTGGATTTCAAGCCGCTCAAGCTTCCGGCGATTTGTATCTTCAAGGACTGAACTTAGTTAACTTAGCAGAAGCATATTATGGCTTACAACAGACAGAAAAAGCGATTTATGTTGGTTGTATAGGTATGTATATGTTAGAGCGTATTGCTTCTCCTGAGTGGCGACAAGCAGCAGGTTTGTTGACTATACTACAAGGGCAAATGGGGCAAGAGGGTTTTCAAAAAGTGTTGGCACAATATCGCTCTCAATTTATGACTGCGATCGGTGTAGATGGTTACGATTACATTCCGCAATTATTAGCAAATTACCGTTAATCCGATCGAGAACAAATATTATGAAACATGAAAAAATTTATTATTTTATGTATAATTACTGCAAGTTTGGTGTTAGCGATCGCCAGTTGCAATCCTAACACTTCTGAGGGTAGCGGTGAGATTGTCGTTGCTTCCAAAAATTTTACCGAACAAAATATTTTAGGCGAACTATTAGCGCAGCAAATTGAATCTGCAACTGGACTAAAAGTCGCTCGTCGTCTAGATTTAGGAGGAACGTTTGTTTGCCATCAAGCAATGCTCGCCGGACAAGTTGATGCTTATATCGAATATACGGGAACGGCATTTACAACTATTTTAAAACAAAAGCCAATTAGCGATCCAAAAGCTGTTTATCAGCGGGTAAAATCTGGTTACGAGCAGTTTCAATTAGAAGTTACCCCAGCTTTAGGATTTGAAAATACCTTTGCCATGATTATTCGTGGAGAAGATGCACGCAAGCATAATCTTCGCACTCTCTCGCAAGCTGCCCAATACACACCCCAGTGGCAAGCTGGCTTCGGCTATGAATTTATCAGCCGCGAGGACGGGTTTCCAGGTTTAGCAAAAACCTACGATCTAAAGTTAAATAAACCACCCCGCGTGATGGATTTAGGCTTAATTTATCGGGCAATAATTGATAAACAAGTAGATATAGTTGCAGGTAACTCTACCGATGCTCAAATCGCCCGTTTAGATTTAACGATTCTGCAAGATGATAAGGGTTATTTTCCTCCCTATGAAGCAACTCCCATCGTGCGACAGACAACTTTGAAAAAGTATCCCAAACTACGTCAGGCGATCGCACAACTAGGTGGAAAGATTAATGAAGAGGAAATGCGCAATTTAAATTATCAAGTCGAAGGCGAATTTCGCGATATTAAGGAAGTTGTGCGCGAATTTTTAATCGCAAAAGGTTTGGTAAAGTAGGAGGCTGAAAAATCAGTTATCAGGGAGCAGGGAGCAGGGAGCAGGGAGCAGGGAGCAGGGGGAAGAGAGAATCGCCCAGCTGTAGGGCGTAGACACCCGAAGGGTGGCTTCTCGGAGAATAGCCCTTCTCGAAGAATGGGAGCGCAAGGTTGCTGAGGGAGAAAAACAATCTAAAATCCAAAATTGCTACGCTAACTACCGATTACCAACTACCAACTACCAATTACCAATTACCAGCAACAAATGACAAATGACAAATGACAATCAAGACGTTTGCTTCACTAATTAAATTTGGCGCAGTCGCGTTGTTTATGGCTGGCGATAGCGTATTGACGCAGACACTACCCTTACCTAATAATTTAATCTCCTTCAACTCCGAAACGGGAGAACAATTGTTACTACAAAGTAAAGCGCGGGAGGATTTTTGGGCTTTGAGTACGCAGTATGTTACCCAAAATACTCAAGCTTATTGCGGAGTCGCCAGTATAGTGATGGTATTAAATGCCCTCTCAATTCCTGCTCCTATTGCTCCTGAGTATACGCCTTATCGAGTATTTACCCAGGCAAATTTTTTTAATAACGCGCCAACTAAAAAAGTCCTTGCACCTGAAGTTGTTGCCCGTCAAGGTATGACTTTAGAACAGTTAGGTCAGCTACTTGCTAGCTATGCGGTAGAAGCTAAAGTTTATCACAGTACTGATACTAATCTAGAGCAGTTTCGTCAGCTTGTCGCACAGAATTTACGCCAAGAAAATAATTTTGTTTTGGTTAATTACTTGCGACGCAAAATTGGACAAGAAAGAGGCGGACACATTTCTCCTATCGCCGCTTATAACCAACAAACAGATCGGTTTTTAATTCTCGATGTCTCTCGCTATAAATATCCCCCAGTATGGGTAAAAGCAACGGATTTATGGCAAGCAATGGATACAACAGACAGGGTGTCAGGTAAGACGAGGGGATTTGTATTGGTGAGTCGAAAAACTAATAAGTAAGTCAAAAGTCAAAAGTCAAATAAGACTCGATCCCCCCCCCTTTTTAAGGGGGGCTAGGGGGGATCTTCGAGAATCTAATACTTTTAACTGAATCGTATTGGGCGATCGCCAATCGATCTTTCCACTTGTCATTGCGGCAGGATTGCGATCGCTATGCGCGAATATTACTGACTCGCAATCTTTCGTTGACTGATTGTTCAGTCTAAAATAAGCTAGTAGTATCGCAACAATAAGCAAAAACAGCGCTCTCAGCTGCTAGCGCGGCGTTGAGGTGCAGGAGGTAAAAATGGATTTGCATTATGAGATTCAAGGAAAGGGCGATCCGGTCGTCCTGCTGCATAGTGGCGGAGTTGATTCGCGCGACTGGCAATTTATCGCCCCAAAGTTGGCTCAAACTCATCGAGTCATTACTTATGACCAACGCGGTGCTGGGAAGTCATCGCCACGGCTCGAACCTGTAAATCACGTTGAGGATTTTAGACTGCTACTAGACTATTTGGACATTGACAAAGCTGTTTTAGTAGGTCATTCGATTGGCGGACAAATTGCCACCGATTTTACTCTAGGTAATCCAGAACGAGTTACCAAACTCGTGCTTGTCGCTCCTGGGTTGACGGGTTTTCAATTCTCACCAGAATACGATCGCTTTGTGCAAGCAGTTTGGGCAGTGGTTCCAGATGTAGAGAAAATGCTCGATGTGACTTTGAACTCTCCCATGTATGCCGTCCACGTTGTCATGAACAGCCCGCATCGCGATCGCTTTTACCAAATAAAGCATCACAATGTCTTAAGAGCGTTTGAATGGAAAAACTTCGACCAAGTTTGGACGCAACCACCCGCGATCGAACGGCTAAATGAGCTAAAATCCAAAACGCTATTCATCATCGGTACTCAAGACAGTGAAGACTGCTTCCGCATCGCTAAATTTTTCAAACAAGTTCCCGACATTCGCTTTGCCCAAATTGAAGGCGCAGACCATATACCCACGCTGACACATCCGCAAGAGGTATATCATCTCATCACTCAATTCCTGAGCGAGTCACAATATTAATATTAATGCCACGCACTCCAACAGAAAACGAACGTATCCGTCGCGCCACCACAGAACAGATTCTTAAAACAGCCATGACTCTGTTCTGTGAGAAGGGTTACTATTCTACATCGATTGATGACGTTGCCAAGCAAGCTCAGATCTCAAAAGGGCTGCTCTATCACTACTTTAAAGGGAAAGAAGATTTGCTGGCGGCGCTAGTCGATCTCCGGATCGACGATGTTTTAGTAGTGATGAACGCGGCTGTAGCCAAAACAACCCCTGCCGAACAAATTCAGCATATTGTTGAAGGTGCGCTCGAAGATGTCTGCCGTCAACCTGAAGTCTTCCGATTCTACCTAAATTTGTTTACCCAACCGCGTCTCGATCCAGTGGTAGCAAAATACAGCCAGAAGTTAATGGACGAGCAAGCAAGGCAATTTGAAATTCAGACTGACATGTTTGTCAAGCTTGGAGTCGCAGAACCGCGACAGCGATCGCTTTATTTTTCCTCAACGCTCCAAGGTATTATGCTAATGTTTTCGACCTATCCTAATAGCTTTCCATTAGAAAAACTTAAGGCTCAAGCGATCGCGGAATTTTGTAGTCACGGATAAATAGTCATGGATAAAGTAGAGTTGAGGCGATCGCTACTTCAAAAACGTAAATCTTTATCTCAGCAAGAATGGCGCGAAAAAAGCGATCGAATTGTCTCTCATCTGCTCGCTTCACCCTTATTGACTTCAGGCAAAACTATTCTCGCTTATTTCAGTTGTCGTCAAGAACCCGATCTAAATTCCTTATTTCACCATAATCATTACAACTGGGGACTTCCTCGCTGTGTCGGCGAAAATTTATCTTGGCACATTTGGCAACCTGGGGATGAAACTCAAGTTGGCGCGTATGGGATTTGCGAACCCCTCCCCACAACTCCTACCATCTCACCCTCAGCAGTCGATTTCATCCTCGTCCCAGCAGTTGCTTGCGACTATCGCGGCTATCGCTTAGGTTACGGTGGCGGTTACTACGATCGCCTCCTATCTTCTCCCGTATGGCGATCGAAACTCACCATCGGGATCGTATTTGAATTTGCCTATCTACCTCAACTCCCCACAGATCCTTGGGATATTCCATTACATGCTGTCTGTACTGAAAAAGGACTAGGGTAAGAAGTCAAAAGTCAAAAGTTAAAAGTCAAAACACTACTCACTGATAACTGATAACTGTCAACTATCAACTGAAGCACGATATTGAGCCTTTAACAATCTGCCCCAATTAGCATTGTAAGGATGAACTCGAACAGTTGAGCGATCGCCTTGAAAGACTGGGTTGCCTTCATTCACCCATTGAAATATGCTGCCTTCGAGGTTGTAAACGTTCGTAAATCCAGATTGTTCAAGTTGCTGGGCTACTCTGGCGCTGCGATAACCTACAGAGCAATATACGACCACAGGTACATCTCGATCTACAGCAACTTCCTCTAAGTTAGGATGATACGGATCGATGCGCTGGGCTTGCGGAAGATGGCTAGTCTGATATTCTGCCTCAGTGCGGGCATCGAGTAAAAGCGGCTGCGGCTGAGTGCGATCGCGCAACCACCCTACCAACTGTTGAGTCTTCAACCACTTCACAGTTGGAAACCTGCGTTGAATTAAGCGCTTAATCATGTAAAAAACGAGCGATCGCATTATTCAGTTATCAGTTATCAGTGAAGAATGGGGTGTAGGGTGTGGGGTGTGGGGTGTGGGGTGTAGTGAGTGGCTAGTGGAACCAGTGGCTGGTGGCTGGAATTGCTGCCGATCGCTCCTCTGCTTCCTCTGCCCCTCTGCTCCCTACTCCCTGCTCCCTGCTCCCTCATATTGTTTCAAAAAGTTTAAAGTTGCTAGAGTCTGGGGTGGTAACTGTTGTAATATTTGGCAACGCGATCGGGAGAACTAATGTTGGATTTACATGTCATGGCGGAGTTTTCGCGCACCCACTGCGTTAGTATCTGTGCCTTTTTGGTTCCAGCTACTTTAATTGCTACTATAGCGACGATGATTTTCACGGCGCTGCGCCACCCTCAAGCGCGGGTTTGGCAAGCAGCAGGAGTAGCTGGCTTTTTTGCTCTAATAATGATCTTGCACGTTGCAACCTGGCTATCGATTGGGGTGGTGATGGCTCCTACATACATCCTACTGGGACTTGCTAGCACCTGTTTGCTTACCAATTTGGTGATGATTGTGTTACAAAAACGCTTGGCGTTAAATATGTAACCGAAGATGAAATCATTCTCTGTCGCGTGGGGTTTGGTGCTGCAAGTTGTAGCTTTATGTATCGCTAGCCCTGCGTTGGCTGAGGTAGTGGATATTACTCTGCTACATCTGAACGATGTTTATGAAATCGCCCCAGTAGAAGGGGGAAAACGAGGAGGGTTAGCGCGGGTTGCAACTTTGCGACAAGAATTACTCAGCCAAAATCCTCGCACCTACACCGTACTAGCTGGGGATGCTTTTAGTCCCTCGGCTTTGGGGACTGCGAAGGTGAATGGTAAACCTTTGGCTGGTCAACAAATGGTAGCAGTGATGAACGCTGTTGGTTTCGACTACGCTACCTTTGGAAACCATGAATTCGATTTAGCCAAACCCGAGTTTTTCCAACGCCTAAAAGAATCTCAATTTAAGTGGATATCTAGTAATGTCAGGGATAGTCAAGGTAAATCTTTCCCTGGTGTGACAGAATCGCAAATATTAAATGTAAAAAGTGACCGAGGTGCGGTTATTAGAGTCGGTTTAATTGGATTAACTATAAATAGTAACAGACAAAAGTATGTCAGCTATTCCGATCCAATTCAAGCTGCTCGCACTCAAGTTGCAGCACTTCAAGGTAAAGTCGATTTGATTGTCGCTTTAACTCATTTAAATCTCGCCCAAGACCAAAAACTCGCCGCAGAAGTTCCAGAAATCGATTTGATTTTAGGGGGACACGAACATGAAAATATTCAACAATGGCGCGGGGCAGATTTTACACCTTTATTTAAAGCCGATGCAAATGCGCGTAGCGTTTATATTCACAAATTGCGTTACGATACCGAGACAAAACAACTAGTCGTAGATTCTCAATTACAGTCAGTTACAGAGGCAATTCCTGAAGATCCTCGCGTGGCACAAGTCGTAAGCGCATGGATAGAAAAAGCATATCAAGGATTTAGGGCAGATGGCTTCGCCCCAGAAGAGGCGATCGCCACGACAAATATTGCTTTAGATGGTTTAGAATCTAGCGTTCGCAATCGCGCCACTAACCTCACGGCATTAATCGCTCAAGCTATGTTGCGAGAGGTTTATCAAGCAGATTTAGCTATATTTAACAGTGGTTCAATTCGGATTGACGATTTCATTCTCCCAGGAAGAATTACTCAATACGATATTATTCGAGTTTTGCCATTTGGTGGTAAAGTTTTAGCTGTAGAGATGAAAGGAAGTTTGTTAGAAAAGGTCTTAGAACAAGGGCAAGCTAATAGAGGTACGGGTGGTTTTCTACAAACAGCAAATGTAAGTAAAAAACCTGATATTGGGACTTGGATGGTGAATAGCGAACCCCTTGATAAGGACAAGAACTACCGCGTAGCAATTAATGATTTTTTGATGAGCGGTCAAGAACAAGGGCTAGAATTTTTGAATTTTAAGCAAAAAGATGTCAGGTTAATTTATCAAATGCGCGATTTACGTTTTGTGGCGATCGATCGCCTCAAAGATACTTTCGCTGATTCCGTCTTGAAGCGATACAAAAGTCCTTCTTTTTAAAGGGTATCTCAAAGTCATCCTTTTCAAAAGAGACTTATCGAATCATGTTTAGTGCCAAAAATTACAGATTTCAACAATTACAAATTATGAGTCAGGATCGGTTTCCACAAAACAAGTTAACTCCACCCATTGCTGCAAAAAAGCCGCAGTCGCTAATTTTACATAACGACGAACGAGTAGATAACTATTATTGGCTCAGAGAAAAGGAAAATCCTGAAGTTATTACTTATTTGGAGGCAGAAAACTCTTATACTCAGGCAATGATGCAGCATACGGAAGTCCTGCAAGAAAAACTTTATAAAGAGATATTGGCTCGCATTCAGGAAACCGATCTATCTGTTCCTTATCGCAAAGATGAATATTACTATTATTCTCGTACTGAGGCAGGAAAAGCATATCCAATTTATTGTCGCAAAAAAGGTAGTCTCGATGCATCTGAAGAAATTTTGCTAGATCAAAATCTACTTGCAGAAGGACACGAGTTTTTCAATATTGGCGTGTTGCAAGTCAGTCCCAATCATCAGCTATTAGCGGACTCAGTTGATACTAGTGGTGCTGAAAGATACACGATGTATTTTTTAGATTTAAACACATCGCAGCTTGACGAGCAAAGCATAGAAGATACTTATTATTCTTTTGCCTGGGGAAACGATAACCGTACAGTTTTTTACACCAAAGTCGATGACGCTAACCGTCCGTTTCAACTTTGGCGACACGCATTAAATGCACCGATCGCTGAAGATATTTTAGTTTATGAAGAAACTGATGAAGCCTTCCATTTATCTGTAGGTAAAACTCGCTCTCAAGCTTATATCCTGCTGGAATTAGGCAGCATGATTACTTCGGAAGTGCATTATCTAGCAGCAAATAATCCTACAGGTAATTTTCAACTCATCCACCCGCGTACAAATGGGATGGAGTATGGGATCGAGCATCACAGCGATGATTTTTATATTACAACTAATGATGAGGCAATCAATTTTAAATTGATGAAAACTCCCGTTAGTTCCCCGACAAAAGACAATTGGTCAACGGTAATTCCCCATCGAGAAGACGTATTTTTGTTAGGTGTGAGTGCTTTTAGCGACCATTTAGCGATCTACGAACGCCAAGGTGAATTGCCAACGGTACGAGTCCAAAAATTCGTCACGGGAGAGGAATATAACATGGCTTTTCCCGAAGCAACTTATGCCGTTTATGAAGGGAATAATCCAGAATTTAATACCAAGACTTTACGCTTCAGTTATACTTCTTTAATTACTCCTGATTCCGTGTTCGATTTTGATATGGAAACTCAACAACGGGAGTTGAAAAAAGAAATCCAAGTGCTGGGAGGTTACGATCGCACTCAATATCAAAGTGAATGGCTGATGGCGACGGCGGAAGATGGGGTACAAGTGCCAATTTCAATCGTTTATAAACAAGGAATTCAAAAAAATGGAGAAAATCCTTTATTTTTGACTGGATATGGTTCTTACAGTTATTCCTATCCCGCTGCATTTTCTTCTAATCGCTTGTCGCTACTCGATCGCGGTGTAGTATTTGCGATCGCACACATTCGCGGTGGCAGCGAAATGGGGCGAAAATGGTATGAGAATGGTAAGTTTTTGCACAAGAAAAATACATTTACTGATTTTATTGCATGTGCGGAGTATTTGATTTCTCAAGGCTGGACGAATAGCGATCGCTTGTCTATTTCTGGTGGTAGTGCGGGTGGTTTATTAATGGGTGCAGTTGTAAATCTGCGTCCTGACTTGTTTAAAGCAGTTATTGCTGACGTGCCGTTTGTCGATGTCGTGACAACTATCCTCGATACTTCTTTACCACTAACTGCGATCGAGTGGGATGAATGGGGAAATCCCAACGA
>NZ_JBOFLP010000104.1:0-21106 GCF_051657925.1 Chroococcidiopsis sp. | reverse complement strand
ACTTCGGGAGCGCTGTATGGTAAGTCTACCCGCAGCCTTTGAACGCGATTGTCCAGTTCTGGATCGACTGCCTCTACAATTGCCGTCCGTCCGCCTTCATATAGGTCTACACTAGTGACGCGACCAGCATCTAAATATTCTAGAAAACGACCGTAAGTCATTCGAGTACTGGCGGCGTTCTTACTCATATCAGCAGGAGCGCCAGCAAATGCCCCCTGCCAGAAGAAAAAGCCTATCACGAGTGCAGGCAGTGTCCACAGTACTAGGACTCTCCAAGAAAATTTCATCAGTTAGTTGCCTCTAGGTGTAGATACAACAAATCAGTTTGACTATAGGCGGGCGCTTTTATCCCGTAAACGATAGTCCTTAAACAGATATTGTTAACTTTTCTTTCAATCAGTAAATCTTCTAGTGTATGAAGATACTGATAGCAGTTTGATTACTATCTTAATCAAATTTAACGTAATTTTAAGCGATCGCGCTAATTCTGTGACCAGTGACCAGTGACCAGTGACCAATTACCACTCATCATGTACCACCCACTACTCAACTACCAACTACCCATTACCCATTACCCATTACCAATCAGTTCCTCTACCATGTAGAGAGATGTAAACAAATGTAAAGAAAGATGCAAGACAAGGTGGTTGTAGTTGTCGGTGCAACTGGGGGTATTGGTTCGGCTTTAACTCGCAAACTGGCTCCAACTGGAGCGCGTTTGGTGTTGGCAGCTAGAAATAGCAGCGCGCTGCAAGACTTGGCAACACAGTTGTCAGTTAAGTCAGTATTGACTGTTCCCACAGATATCACCGATCGCACCTCGGTAAATGCCCTGATGGAGCAAACTACGGCTCAGTTTGGAAAAATTGATGCTTTAGTAAATGCAGCTGGTGCAGGAATATTAAAGCCTTACAATGCTCTAGAACCAGCCGATCTAGAGGCGATGTTAGACCTAAACTTGAAGGGTAGTTTCTACACCTGCCAAGCCGCAGCTGAATTAATGCAACGGCAGAAATCCGGGCATATTTGTAATGTAGTTGGAATTTTGGGCAAGCATTCAATGGCAATGGCAGCAGCATACAGCGCTTCCAAGTTTGGTGTGGTTGGTTTCAGTAAATGCATGGCGGAAGAGTTGAAGCGTTTTGGTGTGAAGTTCACGCTATTCTATTTTGGTGGCGTAGACTCTCCCTTCTGGGACAACGTACAGCTAAAAGTCGATCGCAAAAAAATGCTCAGTACCGAAACTGCTGCCAATGCAATCTTTTATGCCCTCCAAGCAGAACCACAAGCAGTCCCGATGGAAATTAATATTCAACCAGACAGTCACTTGTTTTTTTAGGGAGTAGGGAGCGCACGAGCAGAGGAGCAGAGGGGCTTCAGGTGCAGGGGAGCAACTACCAACTACCAACTACCAATTACCACTCTTCACTACTCTCTACTCCCTAATTATGCAATTCTTGCTTAAGAGCGAATAGTAAATTCAGCAAAACAGGCAAAATTTACAAAGAGATAGGCTGTGATGCTGAATTTTCAAAAAATATGAAAATCGATCGAATTCACTTCTACGTAGAAGATGCAAAAGCTTGGCGTGACTGGTTTGTCAGCAAATTAGGCTTTCAAACTGTAGCTAGTTACAGCCGCGATCGCTACACCGATACAGAAGTGGTGAAGAGTGGTTTCGTCTGCTTCGCTCTATCGTCACCGCGATCGCATTTCAGTCCAGTCTGGCAGTTTTTGCGCCATCATCCTCCTGGTGTGGCGGATGTCGCTTTTGTTGTAGAAGATCTCGAAGCGATCGTCCAAAGAGCGATCGCTCACGGCGCAAAAGTCTTACAACCCCCACAATTACAGCAAGGCTACAAGTGGAGTAAAATCTCTGCCTGGGGTTCTCTGGCTCATACTTTGATCGAGAAACAGAGGAACAAGGGAGAAGTCACACGTCAAATGTCAAATGTCAAATTTTCCCAGTCCCAACTACACGGTGCGAATAGCGAGGGAACCACAAAAGCCTCCACCCGCTTCTCGACTCCCGACTCCCTCCCCATCATAGGCATCGATCACATTGTATTAAACGTTGCTGCGGGGGATTTGGAGACAGCTGTGGCATGGTATGAAGAGATTTTGGGTTTTCGCTCTCAGCAGGCTTTTACTATTCAAACCGATCGCTCTGCTTTGCATAGTCAGGTAATGGTTTCTAGTAATAGCTGCGTTCAGTTTCCAATCAATCAACCTGCATCACCTAATTCGCAAATTCAGGAATTTTTAGATTGCAATCAAGGTGCGGGAATTCAACACATCGCCCTCAAAACTAGCAACATCATCGAAGCGATCGCCCAATTTCGCAATAACGGCGTATCTTTTCTTTCAGTTCCTCCTACTTACTACACTCAGCTACAGCAGCGTTTGGGATTACCAATATCATTTCCAATCTCAGTTGACGAGTTACAAGCGATCGCCCAACAGCAAATTTTAGTTGACTGGCAAGATTCCCACCCCGATGCTTTGCTACTACAAACTTTTACTCAACCCATTTTTACCCAACCAACTTTCTTTTTTGAAATTATCGAACGCCGCTCCCAAGCAACGGGTTTTGGCGAAGGTAATTTTCGCGCTCTGTTTGAAGCCATCGAACGAGAACAAATGAAGCGCGGTAGCCTTCAGGTGCGGGAGTCGGGAGTCGGGAGTCGGGGGGACAAGGGAGACAAGGAGGAGAAGGGAGACAAGGGAGATAACTTACAAATGACCAATGACTAATGACTAATGACCAATGACTAACGATCGATGACTAATTAGCATTTCTAAACTCACTCATCAAACATTCAAAATTTCGCCTTATGGCATCTGAGCTAAGGTGTTAGTGAAAGTTAGCATCTTGACTATAAAATGATTAGATTAATTACTGATTTTGACGGACCCATTATTGATGTGTCGGAGCGATACTACCGCGTATATCAATTATGTTTAGAGAAAACTCGCCATCCAGAACAAGCTGTAACGCAGTTAAGTAAAGCGGAATTTTGGCAGTTGAAGCGCTCTAAGGTTCCTGAAAAACAGATTGCTATCCTATCTGGACTAGACGAAACCCAAGCTAAAACATTTGCTAATTTGCGGCGACAAACGGTTCACTCTCATCCTTACTTTCAATATGACAAACTGGCTCCGGGCGCAGTAGCAGCTTTAGAGCAAATACAGCAAGCTGGCATCGATTTAGCAGTAATGACAATGCGTCGCGTGCGCGAGCTGGACTATGCTTTCGGACAGCACGATCTAGGTAGATTTTTTCCTGAAAATCGCTGCTATTGCTTGAGCAATGATTATCTGAAAACTCGCGATATTGACGATAAACCTTTATTGATGGCAAGGGCTTTAGTAGAATTGCCCCCTGCTAGCGATGTTTGGATGGTTGGTGATACGGAAGCAGATATTATTGCGGCGAAGAAGCACGGGATCAAAGCGATCGCAGTAGAATGCGGAATTCGCGATCGCGTTCGGCTACAACAGTACCAACCTGATTTAATTGTGAAAGATTTAAATGCAGCAGTCGAGTGCGTTCTCAATGCTGCATTTGCCCAAGCTAGCTAGTATCTCGATCTTGTCTCAGCGTAGAAAGCTAGAAATCACCCACAACAACACAAATGTTAAGACAGTAGAAAATTGTTCTACTGTTACAATGCTGGCAATCTGGGTTTGCAACAAACTACCGATCAGCCCACCACCGATTAAACCAACAATCAAACCCGTGGCTGTTAGCAGTACTGCTCGACCAAATTTTTGTTCTTTCCGATAGAGAAAATAGAGGCTCGAACAAACACCAACGATTAACAAAAATTGCAAGATTTGAGCGCCGACAGCGCTATAAAACACTCCAATACAGCTCAACCCTAAGTACAGCACTCCAGGCATGAGAATCTCAGTCAAGCTAGGCTTGTCTTGTATACCTTGCAGCCACGCTGGGGCTTGGGGCGCAGGCGATGAGACTTCTTTAGGGGGAGATTGGATAGCAGTCTCAGCGAAGCGGATACCTTCTGGAACCTTAATCTTTCCTTCTTGGCGCAGTCGCAAACGCTCCATTAAGATGGCATCATAAGCTGCTTCCACTGTCTCCAACAGCTGCTGGTCGTTGCTGCACTGCTGTACGAGGCGAGTGCGAGCTTCTTGGATCTCGTCGAATGTCGCGTCTTCTGATACCCCAAGTTTGTCGTAGGGACTTTGCTCGATCATGTGAATTTATCGCCTTAGCGGAGTCGGGGGCGAATATAGAAAAATGTACAACAAGGCATATGCTGTCAGCCTAGCCTATTTGGATCTATTCTAATAGACTATTGCGGTTACCGGTTATCGTCGTACTTCACCAGGATATCACTTATTCGTTTTTTACTGTCATGTCTTCTAGGCAATGCGATCGCTGACCCTGGCTCGTACCTCAGATTTACTGAGATCGGACACTTGCTTTACTGTTTTTGACCAGAACTGCTAAGCTTTTCTGCTTTACCTCGGTAATTGTACGAAAACGTAACATAAGTTGTAACACCGAGCCGTGCTGTCGTAAATAGCACGACTGAGGGCAAGCAGAATTGAGCGATCGGCAGTCGAAAAGAAAATTTTAGTCGCAAAATCTGCCGTCAGTGAAACAGGTGCAAAAGCACGCAATAGCGTAGTTGGCAATTTTTGCCGTTTTGCCACCGCGAGTCTGTTCGATTGAGAACTTCTCAAGTTATTGTGGGTTAATTGATTTGCGCGCCCGTACTGGCGATAAAATCCTCGGGGAAATTCTACTAGTATATTAGAACACCAGGGTCGATCTCAGAGTTGGCATTCCTGAATTATCGATTAATAATTGTGGTAGTTTCGATCTGCTTGTTCTAGCGCTACCACCCAGGTTGCTGAATAGGCTTTTTATTCCTTCTCTGCTCAAAGTAATGCCTATGGCTGTTGCCAAAATTCTAGTTGTTGATGACGATCCATCAATTCGTAATTTAATTCAACGCTTTTTAACCAAGCACAACTATCAGGTAGAGGCTGCCGAAGATGGTAAGACTGCCTTGGCTCTATTCGAGCAATTTAACCCCGATCTAGTCATCCTAGATGTAAATCTACCAGATACGCTTGGTTACAATCTCTGCCAAGAGATGCAAAACCGCACTAAAGTTTTTGTTCTCATGCTAACAAGTCGAGCTGATGAGGCAGACAAAATCAGAGGCTTTTCTCAAGGTGCGGATGACTATTTGACCAAACCATTTAGTTTAGGAGAGTTAGAAGTCCGAGTTGGAGCAATTTTGAAACGCCAACGAGTAGTTACGACTGCGGAAAAACAACGTCTGGTGTTCGATAAACTGACAATCGATCCAGAACGGCGAGAAGTGACAATTAACAATGAATTGATTCCCTTAACTGCGTTGGAATTTGATTTGTTACGCTTTCTTGCCAGCCATCCAGGTCGAGTTTGGCGGCGTGCCGAGCTAATTCAAGAAGTGTGGGACTATGAATATGTAGGAGATCAGCGGGTGGTAGACGTGCATATCGGTCAGATTCGCAAAAAAATTGAAATTGATGCGGCTCAGCCGATCCTGATTCAAACAGTACGTGGTGTCGGATATAAATTTGAGGCTCCTAGTAAGGCTGGGAAAAGTCAATAGCACGCCACTCTCAATTACAAAATCAGAGCTAGAAGGCTACACTCTTGCTGCTGAGGGAAAAACTATAGGGTCTTCATGCGGTTGAAGACCCTTTTGTTTTGTCAGAAAATTAGGGAGCAGGGAGCAGGGAGCAGGGAGCGGGGGGAAAGAGCTGGGGGAGAGAAGAGAGCAATTACCAATTACCAACTACCAACTACCAACGACTACTCATTCTTCATCAAGAGTGATGAAATAGGGTTTCTAGATAGACTCTAGCGGCACGGCGATCGCCATTACTGTTTTGTAGCAAAAACAGCGATAATGCTGCTGCAAACACTCGGTCTTGATCCCAATCAGGATGGGTTTCTAAGTAATTTTGCATTGATTCGTGTAATGACTCGGGAATTTCAGTCAAAATGCTAACGGTGGCGGACATGGAGAACCTCTCTTCAAACAGTTACATGAATGGGATAAGCTGACTTCCACGACATAAAAAACGCAAGTTAAAAATCAAGTTAAAGATGCAATGCCTTCGACAGTTCGTGCAGCAACCATAATTGCACCTGTGGCACTGAAAAATCCTCGTTGCTAAAGCATAATCATCACTTCGATGCCAGCGATCGCCCGATCGTTTTCTCGGCAGGTTTTATAAAGGGAAGTCGCATCATTGTGCGACAAGTTTCACTGTCCCGTCAATGCTGCGAAATATTACAACGGTTCTAAACACAAAAAAATCAGTACGATAAAATTAGGGTTTTGGCTAAATTTTTGTCACATATCTTTACAAATGCTCTCAGATTCTCAGCAGAGGGAAAGCGATGTGAGAAATTCACAACAAGAGCAGTAAACCCAGATTTCTGAAGTCATCTCTTGTGGAAAAACTCAAGCCATCTGTGGAAAAACCCAGACTACCTGTGGAAACAGTGGGGAATACCTGGGGAAAACTCGACAGAAAAATAAGAATTGCAAAGCTCTCTGAAATTAGGGATGAGGAGTGAGGAGCGAGGAGCGAGGGAAAGGACAAGACCCCACACCCCACACTTCCCACACTACGCACCACTCTCTTTCCCTCACTCCTCACTCCTCGCCCCTTGTTTAGCGCTAAGATGCTAGATTAGTCAACTAAAGTTGTAAAGTTAATGGCAGAAACGTTATTCTTTAATGCCCTGAAAGAAGCCATCGATGAGGAAATGGCGCGGGATTCTACTGTATTCGTTTTGGGTGAGGATGTCGGTCACTACGGCGGCTCGTATAAAGTTACAAAAGATTTGTATAAGAAATATGGCGAGTTAAGGGTTCTAGACACCCCCATTGCCGAAAATAGCTTCACGGGTATGGCAGTAGGAGCAGCGATGACCGGCTTGCGACCGATCGTCGAAGGGATGAATATGGGGTTTTTGCTGCTGGCTTTTAACCAAATTTCCAATAACGCAGGAATGCTGCGCTATACCTCTGGTGGCAACTTTAAAATTCCGATGGTGATTCGCGGACCTGGCGGAGTAGGCAGACAATTGGGTGCAGAACACTCGCAGCGCTTAGAAGCATACTTCCAAGCAGTGCCTGGATTGAAGATAGTCGCTTGTTCTACTCCCTACAACGCTAAAGGATTGCTTAAATCAGCAATTCGCAACGACAATCCCGTTCTGTTCTTTGAACATGTACTACTTTACAACCTCAAGGAAAACCTACCAGAACACGAATACTTAGTCCCGTTAGACAAAGCAGAAATCGTGCGACGTGGCGAAGACGTGACAATTTTGACCTACTCGCGAATGCGCCACCATGTCATGCAAGCAGTCAAGCCGCTAGAGAAAGAGGGATTCGATCCAGAAGTTATCGATCTCATTTCTCTAAAACCTTTAGATATAGAAACCATTGCTACTTCCGTCCGCAAAACGCATCGCGTCATTATCGTGGAAGAGTGCATGAAAACTGGGGGTATAGCCGCAGAATTGACCGCATTAATTAACGATCGCCTCTTCGATGAATTAGATGCGCCTGTCTTGCGTCTATCTTCTCAAGACATTCCCACACCCTACAACGGCAGTCTAGAAAGACTTACCATCGTACAACCAGAGCAAATTGTCGAAGCCGTGAAAAAGATGGTCGCCGTTCAGGTGTAAGTTTAGGGACGCTTGAGCTAGCTCAAGCGTCCCCAGCCTCTCAAAAAGAGGTTACTATAGCACTTGTTGCCGCAGCACGTAGTATGCAAAAACAGCGATCGCTATTAGCTTTAATTGTCGTTCTCATCATTGCCGCAATTGTCGTAATTGTGAAATTCCCCGTGCCACTGGGGTTAGACCTCCAGGGGGGTTCGCAACTGACAATTCAGGTCAAGCCTAACGAGGAAATCAAACGCATCACCGAACGCGAGCTAGAAGCAGTGCAAACTGTGGTGGAAAACCGCGTTAACGGACTAGGGGTATCGGAACCCGTGATTCAAACAGTAGGACAAGACCAAATTCTCGTCCAACTTCCAGGAGTCAACGATCCAGAACAGGCAGAAAGGGTACTGGGTGGTACAGCTCAACTGGATTTTCGCCGCGAGAGTTCAGAAAGTAGAGCTTTTGTCAATAATAGACAGCAACAAATTCAGGGATTGCTGGCAGAACAACAAAAGTTACAAAGTGCGAAGGAACGAGACGAAAAGGCGATCGCGGCAAATAATGCCCAAATAGAAGCCAAAATTAAAGAAATTACCGAGCTAGAAGCAAAGCTATTCGAGCGCACCGGGTTGACGGGGAAAAATCTCAAGTACGCTCAGGCGACACCTACACAAGGCAGCAACTGGAGTGTAGCTTTAGAATTTGATGCCAAAGGCGGCGAATTATTCGCCCAACTGACAAAAGAGTTGGCAGGCACGGGAAGACGTTTGGGAATTTTTCTCGACGATAAACCAATTAGTACGCCCGTAGTTGGTCAAGAATTTGAAAAAACAGGTATTGCAGGCGGACGAGCAGAAATAACAGGTAATTTTAATTTCGAGTCTGCTAACGAGTTAGCACTGCAATTACGGGGTGGTGCTTTACCCGTACCCGTGGAAATTGTCGAAAATCGAACTGTGGGCGCGACTTTGGGACGCGATAGCATTCAACGCAGTATTTATGCTGGGGTTGGGGGGTTGTCCTTAGTCTTGATCTTTATGGTAGTTTACTACCGCTTGCCCGGACTCATAGCCGATGTAGCGTTGGTGATTTATGCTCTACTTACATGGGCAACTTTCGCTTTGTTGGGTGTCACCCTGACGCTGCCAGGTATCGCTGGATTTATCCTCAGTATTGGCATGGCAGTGGATGCCAACGTGCTGATTTTCGAGCGGACGCGGGAAGAATTGCGGGCGGGTAAATCGCTCTATCGTTCCGTAGAATCCGGCTTTTATCGTGCTTTTTCTAGCATTTTAGATAGCAACGTTACGACTTGGATTGCTTGTGCGGCGCTGTTTTGGCTCGGTTCTGGGTTGGTAAAAGGTTTTGCTCTAACGCTGGCATTAGGGGTTGCCATGAGTATGTTTACCGCGATTACCTGTAGTCGTACCTTCTTAATGTTGGCGATCTCAATTCCCAGTTTGCGCAAACCAGAGTTATACTGTCCGAGCTTGCCAGCATCGAATAAGGCACAGGGGGCGACATGAAACTCAGTATTAACAAACGGCGATCGCTTTGGTGGGGAGTTTCCCTGATCGTGATTCTGGCTGGTTTAGTGGCGATGGGGATATCTTGGCAAAAATATGGTGCGCCATTGCGTCCGAGTCTCGACTTTGTCGGTGGAACGCGATTGCAACTCCAGCGCGACTGCTCTAAACCAGAAAACTGCGCCAGACCAATTGACATCAATGCCGTCCGTCAAGTCATGTCCGAGCGCGGATTGGGCAATAGTAGCATTCAGCTGGTAAGTGACGAACGCGGACAACAACAAGGTATTCTGATTCGGACAAGAACCCTAAATGTTGACGAGAGGACGCAGTTACAACAAACACTCACTAAAGAAATTGGCGCGTTCGATCCCAAAGCAACCCAAATCGATACAGTAGGTCCAACTATTGGACAACAGTTGTTATCCTCGGGTTTAATTGCTCTACTTGTCTCCTTTGCCGGGATCGTCGTTTATTTAAGCCTACGCTTCCAGTTAGACTACGCCATATTTGCGATCGTGGCTCTGTTTCACGATGTTTTAATTACCACGGGGATTTTCGGGATTCTAGGCTTAGTCCAAGGCACTGAAGTTGATAGTTTATTTATCGTTGCGTTGCTAACAATTACGGGTTTTTCTGTCAATGACACGGTGGTCATTTACGATCGCATCCGCGAAACCCTGAAAGTTAGTCCCGATTTACCAATAGACCAAGTGGTAGACAATGCTGTCAATCAAACCTTAGGGCGATCGATCAACACCACCTTAACAGTGTTGCTGACTTTGCTGACCTTATTCATCTTTGGTGGCGAAACGCTGAAAAACTTTGCCTTAGCACTCATGATTGGTTTCGCTGCTGGGGCGTACTCCAGTATTTTTATCGCCAGTACCCTACTTTCCTTGTGGCGAGAACGGACTGGTCAATCTCAGAACAGCAACCAGTTGTCAGCAACCAGCGACCAGTGAACAGTTGTCAGTTATCAGTGACCAGTGGCTGGTGACTGGTGACTAGAATTGCTCCTCTGCTCCTAGTCTCCTCTGCTTCCTTGTCTTCCTTGTCTCCCCCCTCTCCCAAGTCTTCCTTGTCTCCCCCATCAGATGCAGCCAGAAGATCCACCCTTTGTACCGATAGAACTTGACCCAACTTTTGAGCGACAAGTACAAAAGCTATATCTGCTTATCGCATGTAGCAGATGGTTGGTCGTAGGGTGTTTGTGGCTGAGTGTTGGTGTTTTAAGTCTTTGGGGACTGCGTTATGAAATTAGTTTATTGTTGCAATATTTCACTTGGGTAGCCGTGCGATACGGGCTTTATTATAATTCTCTACCCACTTTTGGTTTGGCTTGTTGCGCAGTCATGACAATTTCTAATCTCCTTTGGCAGGGTCGCATTTTACTATTTGGACTACCACCAAAGGAGTTGCGTCGCTTAGCAAAACAAGTACAGCAAATTCGCCAGCAGGGTAAAAGCCATCCTTTGTGGAAATGGATTTGTCAGTAGAAGCGTGAGGGATGAGAAACGAAATTCTTTCTAGTTTTCTGTTGCTTCCGCAACGGTTTCAGGTTCGAGAGTTACTAAGGGAATCATTAATTGCAGTCGCGTGTAAGATTCATTCTCTTCGTCTATTGATGTTGAGTTTGGCATTGATAGAATTTCTAACCGACAATGCATCAGATCTAGAAGAGTCTGAGTCAATAGCAGAATCATTCCTGGTGAAAAAGTAAAATCTTTTATCTCTAATAGCGATAAACGATCGCGCTGAGATACATCAATTGAGTCCGACCAAATCCGATGTGGTAGTTCGGCATCTAGCCAAATTGCCATCTCGTTAGTAGCAAGACTGGAATGTGTAGAAACGAGAATGTTTCCTTCTTGCATTTGAGTCAAACAAATGTCAAGTAGATCGATCGCAACCTGCCGCAACCAGCGCGGGTCGGCTAAGACATAAGTTTCGGTTTCAGGTAGGGAGAGTTGTAACCGCAGATTGCGATTAGCAGCAATGAGATAAGTAGAATTATAAACGTCTGTCAATAGCGCGGCTAAATTAATTGGTTGGATTTCTAGCTGAGACCTGCCATGTTCTAGTCGAGAAACATCGATCGCCCGATCCATCAAATTCATTAGCTTCAACGCTGACTGATGAGCTTGGGCAATAAATGTCCGTTCTTCCGCAGGGTCATCGCATAGATCGGATAAAATCAATTGGTGCAGACCGATTAAACTATTGAGCGGCGATCGCAATTCATGAGCGGTTCTTGTCAAAAATCCTGCTTTAAACTGGCACATTCTCCGTGCTAGCTGATAAGCAATCTGGCTTTGCTGTAGCTGACTTCGTAGAGCCAGGATCTCATTCCTATCCGCCGTGAGAGGCTTCTGCTCAAGTGTGGGATCGTTGGCATTATTAGCAGTAAGCGATCGCTTAGATTTGTCTAGCCACCAGCGTCCACCTAGACCTAAGCTTAGTCCTAAAAACAGCCCAAATAATAAATACACCCATTCATTCCAGCTCATAACTTCCCAAAGACTCACACCACAAAAAATTGAAATCTTACCCTGAGTTTGGTAGTATTGAGCCTCTCTCGACCAAGATAGTTCCGTAGTTAAAACTGATAATTATATCTCTAACACTACCGCTCCTTGGCGCAAAATTACCCAACCACTACCCATCCACTTAGCTACAGTAGAAGGAACGCCGATTCCAGAAACATCTGAGATTTGCAGGGTTAAAACATCGGGAAACTGAGCTGCAATTTCTGTCAGGGTCTCTAATGGTGGTTGCCCCGATAAATTAGCGCTGGTGGTAGCTAGAGGTCCTGTTTGAGCTAATATTTCTCGCGCGATCGCGCTTTGAGGAACGCGCACGCCTATAGTCGTAGGATCGTTAGGGTTCATGGCTTTAGGGACGCGCTCGCCTGCTGGCAGTACCAAAGTCAAAGCCCCAGCCCAATATTGTGCCGCTACCTGTTGCCAAACTCGCCATTCTGCGTCTGTCCCCATTACGTAATCCCATAAATCTTCTGCCTTTGCTCCCATCAAAATCAACGGCTTATCCTGACTACGCTGTTTAGTCGCAAAAATTAGCTCGGCTCGTTCTGGTAAAGCCGCCAATGCAGGAACGGTATCGGTAGGAAAGCTAACCACACAACCAGCGCGGACACCAGCAATAAGATCTGCAATTGACACTTGGGGCATTTCAGGAAGACAAGGAAGAGAAGGAAGACAAGGGAGACAAGGAGAAGTTACGAGTCACAAGTCAGGAGCTATTTTTCTTCCCCTACTCCCTGCTCCCTGCTCGTGCGCTCCCTGCTCCCTGTTCACTGATTTGCGGTAGATGATTTTTGTCCTAGTTGAGGTTCCGTACCATCTAGTAAGCGTTGAATATTGCTCTTGTGGCGCAGAATGACGTAGATACCACCTACTATCCCAAACAGTACATAAGGTAAAGGTTGATGAAACAGCAGCATCAACAGCGAAACCGCGATCGCGCCTGCGATCGAACTGAGTGAGACGATCCGCGAGATGGCGATAACAACGCCAAATATCCCGACAGTTGCTAAAGCGACCTGCCAATTCATCGCCAATAATACGCCCAAACTCGTAGCGACAGATTTTCCCCCACTAAACCCCAACCAAATCGATTTGCTATGTCCCAAAATGGCTGCTAACCCCGATAACGTTACCATCCAAGACAGCCAGAGCGTAGGGTCAACAGTAGGAGGCAGAAGATTTTGCCCAGTAGCAAAGCTAAACAGCCAAGGTACGAGGGCGATCGCCAAAACTCCTTTGAGAGCATCAATCACTAATACAAATGCGCCTGGTCCCTTGCCCAAGGTTCTCAAAACATTAGTTGCTCCAGTAGAGCCAGAACCGTGTTCGCGAATATCAATTCCTTTTAAAAGTTTTGCGAGCGTGTAACCAGTAGGCGTAGAGCCAATTAGATACGCTACTAGTAAATTTACTACGCACAAAGCGAGCCAGATAGTCATGTGTGAGGGGTTAGGGTGAGGAAAAGAAGGGACAAGGGAGAAGTCGTAAGTCGTAAGTCGTAAGTGACAAAACAACTACCAATTACCAACTACCAACTACCCAATTAATAATCAAAATCTCTTTCTCTAAGAGTTTGGGGATCGGGGGCAAAGGCTAGTAATAGAGGGAATTGTAGCAGAGAGAGGCTGATTTTTTCCTCGGAGTCATCAATGATAATCAGTGGCATTTGATTGGCTTCGATCGCTCTTTCGGCTCTGACGGCAGCTGCTTCTGCATCTTCAAACAAGGTTACACCGCGATCGGGACCAAAATCTGTGCGAGAAATGCCAAGACAATCTTGCAAACCACGCCGCCAATCTCCCAGCCGTTCGGGAGTATTAGCTAACACCAAAATGCGGAGGCGAGTATCGTACAAGGTGTATAGAATTGAAATAATCGCCGAGCTAATTAGAATATTTTGTAGGCGACTACCTGTAGTTCGTAAAGCCCCCCGTCCTCCTTGCTTGAAAAACCAATTGGATACTCGTTCCGCCTGCACTGGTTCAAACGTGCGGCGCAGTTGCCAAGGGGGACCGTAATAATCTGGTTGGTTGCGGTATTGGTCGAGCAGGCGGCGAATTTGTTTTGTGGTAGCTTGAAATCTCTGTTCGGTAAATTGAGGCGTGGCGGGTTGCTCCGGCTCTTGAGGTTTGGGTTGTCTGGCTGCTGGTTGCGGCTCTGGTCTAGTTTTTGGTGCTAGCTCTAATTGCTCTACTGCTGTTGCCAAATCTTGCAAGCTGCCTGTGAGATAGTCTTTAAAACCCTGCACTCGAATTGCTAAATCTTGGGAAACTCCAGCAAAACTCGTCCGCATTTCCGCCCGAATGCGTTCTTGCCGCCGTTCCAACTGTTCGATTGAAACTTGTAATGCTTGCTTGCGTTGCTCCATTTGAGCAAGACCTTCTTGCACCACTTTACTCATAGCAGATTGAGTTTGCGCTAACTGAGCAGATAGCTGTTTGTGCGTTGCTTGGAGGCGTGCAATCTCCTGTCTTAAGGCTTGTTCCTGCTGTTGCAATTGAGACAAGTTGGATGGTTTTGCCAGTGGAATGAGCGGCGTGTCCACTGGAGTTTCTCGTGCAGAATTTGGCGTTACTAACTCTTGCAAAAACTCATCTTCTGCTTCTTCGGATGGCGAGGCAAAAAAGTTAAAGTTTTCTAAATCTAAGTCCGTATCTGTATCTTTATCTGTATTAGATTCAGATTGAGATTCATCAAGTAAATTTATTTCTTCTAATTTCCCATTTGGCTCATCCATCGAGAAGTTTAGAGGTTTGTCTTGTTCCTCTGAATCTTCCCAAGGTTGATTATCTGGCTTTGGTGTTTGGGATTCATCTGAAGTCATAATCAGTTATCAGTTATCAGTGAAGAATGGGGTGTGGGGTGTGGGGTGTAGGGTGTAGGGTGTAGGGTGTGGAGATTTTAAATTTCTTTCTTCGCGACTCTCCCTCAGCTCTGTTCTCCCCCTTGTCCCCCAAGTTTTCCTTATCTCTCTCAGCTTCGCAACGCTCTCTTCTAGCTTCTAGCTCCTAGTCTTGGACAGCGTTGCTCTAAACAAGTTTGTAGCATTTTGGGGTCAAAGAGAATGGGCAAAAAGTGAATGCTTTTCACTTCTCGAAAGTAGAACAGGATCGGCACTTGATGCCAAAAAATTTCCCAATGTTGCCATTCTTGATAGGGAAAGTGCCGGATGATGGTTTCTCCTCTGTAGATATCCAAGGCAGTATCAGTGAATTGTAACCGTAGGGTTGTTGCTTGAAACATCAGAAACAAACCAAATAAGGCAACTATGCCACCTAGCCAGGCTGAAACGAGTATTAAAGGAATTGCCCCTAAGACTATGAATAAAGGCAGCTTATAGCTGGGAGCAAGCTGAACGGTTGATGTCACAGATGGGGAAGTCGTCACTGTTTTTGTCCTGCCTGAACAATAGACTCTAACACTCTTATTTTAAGGTTCGGTGGAGTGGCGAGTGAAGAGAGGAGCAGAAGGGGACAGGGGAGACATGGGCGATAAAGAAGAAATATATCAATTACCCATTACCAATTACCACTCTTTACTGATAACTGACAATTGATAACTGTCTAAAGCGTCGAGCGCCCCAAGCCTTGAAACATGACCCAAGATAAGAAAAAGTTCATGATGAAGATTGATAGTAGCGCCGTGACTACAGCAGCTGTGGTTGATTGTCCGACTCCCTTGGCTCCTCCTGTGGTTGTCAAACCCCAACTGCATCCAATAATTGCGATCGTTGCTCCGAAAACAGCACCTTTGATTAAAGCACTGGTAATATCCCAGACATCTAAGAAATTGCGAGCTGAATCAATAAATACGCTCTGAGATAGGCGATACAAGTTGGTTGCGATCGCTAAGCCGCCAATCATACCTGTAATTGCAGATAAAAGGGTCAAAATTGGCAGCATGACGCAGCAGGCTAACACGCGCGGAATGACAAGATAATCAATTGGATCGGTTTTGAGCATATAAAGAGCATCAATCTGCTCTGTGACGCGCATCGTGCCAATTTCCGCCGCAAATGCGGAACCAACTCGCCCCGCGAGAACTACAGCTGTCAATACCGGTGCGAGTTCCCGAGTTAGGGCAAGGGCTAAGACCCCGCCAACTGTTGTTCCAGCGCCAAATCGAATAAATTCCCGCGCTACTTGAATCGTAAAAACTGCGCCGACAAAAACTGCTGTGATCAGGGCGATTAGCAATGAGTCCGGCCCCACTGCTGCCATCTGTTCTACAGTATTTCGGCGATGAATCCTACCTTGGAGCAAGTGAATTAGGACTTGCCCACCTAGTAAAATTGCTGCCAGCAATCGCTGACTCCATACTCCCAGGATAGAACTTGGTCTTACTTCGCTCAATTTTCCTCTGCTCGATAAACTCTGTGTCCAGAATAACTAAGTTCAGAATCACTAGGTGCAAAATAACTTAAGTTAGAATCACTAGGTGCAAAATAACTGAATTCAGAATCACTAGCTTTCACTCTAGCCATAGATAGATTTTTGCCTTATTGTGTCGTTCGATCGCGCCGTCTTGTCAAGTTTTGCTTCGTCAATGTTTACCAATTTTTAAGCGAATCTGAGAAATTTGCCTGTCAACTCAAGTAGGAAGCCGTTGTTAAAGGTGGATGCTGCGATCGCCTGTCGTGTCTTACTTACTAGCAATAAAAATACGTTACAGTCTCGCCACGCTCCGCTAGAAAAATTTAATCTAATTCCCCCATCGTTAATATCGCTTTGAAGTTGTAGACAAAACTTTTAACGATCGCTTAAGATTTTTGAAATTTGCGGCAACGGTAGGCGATCGCTCTTATTGTAGAAAGTGGCACTCGTATCGGATTTTCATTGTCAACCGATTGACCAGAGTACGCTTCATGAGCATTCTGCCTAATTTTCTCCGTTCTCTATTACTGACAATTATTCTGAGCTTTGTTGTCCCCACATTTCTAATTGGTGGGGGTTTAGCAAGCGTGTCTCTGCTGAAGTACGTTCCTGGCTTGCAAGGAATCGGTCAGGCAATTGCTTCTGCTATGCAACAGTTCTTAGCTACGTTTGGCAGTGGTAGTGCTTGGCGAGGGTTGTGTATCATCGGTATGACTTGTAGTTTAGTCGGAGCGCTGTTCGATACATATGCATTCTACCGCTATCAAAATCTGCGGGGCGACTGATAACTGATAACTGATTAACATAGCAAACCCGCCTCAGTTACTTAATTTTGGAGGCGGGTTATTCAGAGAGTTTGGATTTAGTTAAAAGCAGCAAAAACTAGATGAACTCAAATAGGGTGGACAAATTCGCAATTTACCTGACAATCAAACTTGGCTTGTATTTGTCGCTCAATCAGGATTCTTTAGTAAACCGGACACCTCCTTCGATCTGCTAGAAAGTAGAAATATTTAGGCAAGAACGTTTCTTTCACTCTACGTTTCTTCTACTACAAGTGAGGTATTGTCAAGTTCAGGTACTTTGCGGTAGGACTAGAGCGGGAGGCACAGGCTCTAATCTCTAGAGTTTTTTCTCTTAAGAATCTCCTTTTGTGCCTTCATTTAAAGTAGCATGGCTTTCTTCGGGCAGAACTTGCTAATTTATTAAAGTTTATGAGGTTTCATGGGCTGTAATAATTGCTAAAAACTGTTTACAAAAAAGTTATCGATCGCCAATCGCTGTTTCCGGTCCAACCATAGAAATATAGGGTTCGAGTAAATAACGGCAAGCTGCTTGTTGTGTTGTTTCAGCACTTACTTGGGCAATTTCTTGTTGAAAGGAGCGATCGAATTCAATTCCCAACCCTAAAATTTCATACCAACCATATACTTGAGCAATTTGTCCGTTCGTTTGTTTGCCAAGGGCATATTGACCGAGAAGCTTATTTTTGGCTGTTTGTAAATCTTCCGTGCTGAGTTGTGCTTGACATAGTAACTCTACTTCCGTTTGCAGACGATCGCGGGCGAGCGCGGTATTTTCTGGTGCAGTACCGATGTAGGCGACAAACGTAGCGGGTGACATGCGAGTAGGGTAGAATGCCGAAACTTCGTAAGCTAAGCCCAACTTTTCGCGCAGTTCGACAAACAAGCGGCTAGATAGCCCGTTACCTAAATGGGTAGAAAGTAGTTTTAAGGCTGGATAGTCCGATTGATGAACGGAAGGAGCTAAGTAACCCAGCATGATAATCGATTGCTGAGTCGGCTGGGCAGTTTTGAGCTGCTGAGGGGCAGGAGTCAGGTTGGGTAGTTGCAATGATAGTATGGGCGATCGCGGCGCTTCCCAGTTGCCAAAAACTTTTTCGATTTGGGCGATCGCAGTCTCGGCTGTAATTCGACCTGCTAAGCTAATGACAACATTATCGGGACGAAAATAAGTCTGGTGATATTGTTGTAAGTCAGTTCGCTCAATTTTAGCTACCGTTTCTTCCCATCCCAAACCAGAAGAAGCATAGGGATGATTTTGGTAAATTGCTTGTCGGAGTTGGTCAAAAGCAATTGTAAACGGTTGTTCTTGCTGAGAACGAATGTGTTGGATTGTCAGCCGTCGTTCGAGTTCCACTTCAGCAGCAGGAAATGAGGGCGATCGCAACAGTTCCCCTGCTAATGCCAAGATTTCGGGAAAATCTGCCGAAACAGTTTTCATGCTCAACAGAAAATAATCTGAGGCTGCATCGACGCTCAGACTTGCGCCAACGGACTCTACCCGTTCGGCAATTTCCATCGAGGAGAGTTCTGTGGTTCCCTTTGTCATCACCGCAGACAGCAAATGCGCCAATCCAGCTTGCTGTTGTGGTTCCCAGCAACTGCCTGCTTTGAGAAAAATACGGGTAGCAACAATGTCTGCGGCTGGGTTTTCGATCGCCAGAACTACCATGCCATTAGGTAAAACTGTGCGATGGATCTGTTGAGTTGGTAAAGAGGTTGTCACGGGAAATCGGTTGTCAGTAAAGAAAGGGTGTGGGGTGTCGGGTGTGGGGTGTAGTGAGTGGCTAGTCGAACCAGTAACTGGTGGCTAGTAGTAAATAGGGTGTGGGGAGAATTCGGAATTCGGAATTAATGCGTGAATGCGTGAATGCGTGAATTGCTCCCTCAGCTCTCTTTCCCTACTCCCTACTCCCTGCTCCCTACTCCCTAAGTTAACAAGGTTTGACAACTGTTACCGCGTAGGAATAGGGAGAAAGGTATTGTTGGGCAATTTGTTGGAGTTCGACGGAATCGAAGGATTTGATTTGCTGGGGATAAGTTGTGGCTAACTCTGGTTCGCCTAGAGTTTGATAGTAACCATACAACCCTGCCAGTTGTTCTGGTGTTTCGGTGGAAAAAGCATAGTCGTTACACAGAACTCGCTGAGCGCGCGCGAGTTCTTCTGGGGCGATCGCCGTTGTCTGTAACTGTTCTAAATGGGCGCAAATTAATTCTTCTACTTTTTCTAGATGTTGCGGCTCTAACCAAACACTAATGGTAAATAAACTAGCATCTTGCAGTAGAGAAAACTGGCTGCTGAGTGTTTGTACTAACTGTTTATCTTCCCTGAGAGCGCGGATTAAGCGGGAAGAACGTCCCGCGCCCAATATAACTGAAATGAGATCTAAACCGTAAGCACTGCGCCATCGATCGATCCCTGGTGCGATCCAAGCCATGAGTAGCCGTGCTTGCTCCAGTCTTGGTAGATACAATTCTTGGCGGCGAATTCCAGCTAGCAGTGGTCTTTCGATCGCTTCTGCAGGTAGTAATTCTATCCGTGGTAAAAATTGGTCGAAACTGCGGTTGACGATTTCAATCGCTCGTTCTGTTTCGATTCCACCCGCGATCGCTACCGTCATATTTTCGGGTTGGTAATGAGCGCGATGAAAGCACCGCATTGCCTCTGGCGAGTGCTGCATTAACTCTATTTCCGTACCCAGAACCGATCGCCCGTAAGGATGCTGTTGGTAGATACTTTCACTCAGAGTTTGAAATCCAACCCAGTCTGGATCGTCGTAACAAGCATGAATTTCTTCTAAGACAACTTCCCGTTCTCGCTCGAATTCGTCCTCGGGAATAGCAGCATTTAACAACAATTCTGACAAGTACGGCAGCGTATCTTCCCAGTAAGGAGCGGCAGTTGTTAAATAAAAGTGAGCGTAGTCGTGGCTAGTAGCAGCATTTGTCATTCCACCTCTGTTTTCCACGACGCGATCGAACACTCCTGGCGGGATCGTCTCCGTCCCTTTAAATATCATGTGTTCCAGAAAGTGAGCCATCCCGTACCATGCTTCCGGCTCTGCGATCGCACCTGCCCGCAACCAAACATCTGTGACTACCACTGTAGTTGCAGGAAGGTATTGATGTATGAGAGTTAAACCAGAATCTAATTGAAGAATAGTCGGAGAGTGACTGGGTGCTATCAATAGAGGCGACAAACGCTTAAGCCCAAATTAAGACTACATTAAGTTTATTTATATTACTGTTAGCACAAATAATTAATTGCATTAATTGATACAAAAATTTATTAAGAATAGGTAATGGGTGGTTGGTAGTTGGTGAGCTAGGCTAGAGGCAACTGATAACTGATAACTGACCAAAATCAAAAACTCCTTCAGCCATTAGCCAAAGGAGTTCATGCTTGTAAGTCCACCGCAACGCCGTCTTACCTCAGTTTTGACCTGGAAAATCCAGGTGGGAATCGATTAGCTTAACTTAAAGTTTCCGAGTACTTGCTCGGTCTACTGCCGTTAGCCACTTTGACTCCCTTAAATGTTTAAGCATAGATCAAAAACATTATTGGCAGTCACCAACGCCGCAGTTGAACTCCAACCATTATAACTTTTTAGGGAGAATCGACAAGCAAACGGGAGTCGGAGACAAGGAGACAAGAAGGACAAGGGAGCAATTCAAAATTCACGCATTCAAAATTCCCTACACCCCACACCCCACACCCCACACCCTATTTACTACTAGCCACCAGCCACTAGTCACTGATAACTGTCAAGTGAATACCAAATCGATTCGATCTGTTGAGCGATCGCTTCTGCTGCGTGACGGTTGCGATCGTCTAATAATACGGTGACGTGTCCTAGCTTGCGTCCTGGGC
The DNA here is from genome assembly GCF_051657925.1 of Chroococcidiopsis sp. Lineage (NCBI taxonomy): Bacteria > Bacillati > Cyanobacteriota > Cyanophyceae > Chroococcidiopsidales > Chroococcidiopsidaceae > Chroococcidiopsis > Chroococcidiopsis sp. The sequence goes on along the minus strand of NZ_JBOFLP010000104.1, from coordinate 267 downwards.
GAGATGCGGTTTTGCCGTACCAGCGAAGGTATGCTTGAGGAATTCGGGCAATTTGTTGGCGTTGGGCGAGATAGTCGCGCCCAGAAGAAGTTTCGTAGCCCAATAAATTCACCATCAGCGCCCCAGCACTGCGGAGGGTAGGATTTCCCAATGGGAAGCCGCAGATAGCGCGAAGATGTTGTTCAAATTGCGAAACTTCACAAGCATCTAGGGTAAAGTGTCCAGAATTATGCGTGCGGGGAGCAATTTCATTGACCAATACCTTAC
>NZ_JBOFLP010000103.1:0-8859 GCF_051657925.1 Chroococcidiopsis sp. | reverse complement strand
TAATGGAGGGAATTAACAATCGAATTAAGCTGATTAAACGGCAAGCTTATGGTTTTACGAATTTCACTAACTTTCGTGAACGGCTACTAGCTTGCTTCTCAAATTAGAAAAAATTATCACCGTCTTAACGGAAGAACCTTATTCTCTATAATTAAATTGTTTATGAATTCAGACTTGATATTTAAAATCCAACATTTATTATATGATTTTAGACAATCGTTCCGTAGTTCGTAAGGTTTTACTGATAACTTTATTGCTCAACTTATTTGTGATGGCGTTGAAAGCCACAATAGGTTGGTGGACAGGTTCGCTCAGTTTATTAGCCGATGCCTTGCATAGTATCACGGATAGCGCCAATAACGTTTTGGGATTAATTACCAGTCGCTTTTCTTCTCCTCGACCAGATCGAGATCATCCCTACGGGCATCAAAAATTTGAAGCTGTAGGAGCTTTAGGTATAGCTGCCTTTTTGGGCATTGCTTGCTTTGAAATTTTACAAGGAGCGATCGAGCGAATTTTGAGTGGGATTCAGCCAGTAAAAATTACTGAATCAGAGTTGTGGTTGCTACTGATTGTCTTGGGAGTGAATATTTTCGTGACCTTTTACGAACGTCGCGAGGGTCAAAGGGTAGGTAGTCCGATTTTGATTGCCGATGCCAAACACACTATGAGCGATGTCTGGGTGACGATTACCGTGTTAGCAGGATTGATTGGTATTTGGCAGGGACGAGTTTTAAATCTGCCTCAACTTCAATGGTTAGACATAATTTTGGCGTTTCCCGTTGCCTTATTAGTGTTTTGGAGTGGTTGGCAGGTGATTAAAGAAAATTTACCTTGGTTGGTCGATGAAATCGCGATCGCCCCCGAAGCAATCCACGCGATCGCCATGTCCGTACCAGGAGTCATCAACTGTCACGATATCGCCTCCCGTGGTTTACTAGGGCGACAAGTCTTTATTGAAATGCATTTAATTGTCGATGCTGTTGATGTGGATACTGCCCACCGGATCACTGAAGCCGTAGAAGCCAAACTGGAAGAGAAATTTAGCCCCGTGCGGGTTTTAATTCACGTTGAGCCACCTGAATACAAGTCAAATAGTATTAGCTTTGATGAGGAAAGGGAGCAGGGAGCAGGGAGCAGGGAGTAGGGAAAAGAGAGCTTCAGGTGCAGAGGGGCTTCAGGTGCAGGGAAGCAATTCACGCATTCAAAATTTCCCTACACCCCACACCCTTTCTTCACTAGTCACCAGCCACTAGCCACTCACAAATTACTAACAACGATTACAGCCAATTATCGTAATTGAATTTAATTCACGATTCTGAAAAGCTCTACTTATTCAAGCGCTGCGATCGCTGTTAGATTTAGCCTTACACTCCGAGCTAAACAATAATTTTTTTCAATAAGACTTACTCATTGTTGTAATAGTATGTAAAAGTTGACTTTACCCAGAGAGAATTTAAACCATATCATTCAAGTTAGGGAATAACAACGTATCGTAGGTTAGAAACGGGTGATTTGAGCTAATAAGTAAAACTAGACAATAGCAGTCTTTTATTATCTAGTAATTTTGTCTGCTCCTGTGTCAATTAAGACAAAAAAACAACTACTTAAGAGTAAATAACATGGAATGGTATGGGAAATGATAACCGTGTAGCAGTGCGGAAGGTATTGCTCGTTACCCTACTGCTGAATTTGAGCGTGACAATACTCAAAGCAATCCTGGCTTGGTGGACTGGTTCTCTCAGCTTGTTTTCGGATGCATTACATAGCGTGACAGATAGTAGTAACAACATTTTGGGGCTAGTTGCCAATAACCTATCTTCACCAGAACCGGATCGCGATCATCCTTACGGACATCAAAAATTTGAAGCGATAGGAGCTTTGGGAATCGCGGGTTTTATTAGCATTGCAGGTTTTGAAATTTTACAAACAGCTATAGAGCGAATGCTTAAAGGTGCAGAGTTAGTTAAGGTTTCTGCACCAGAATTGTGGTTGTTGCTGATCGTATTGGGCGTGAATATTTTTCTTGCCTATTATGAAGACGGTGAAGGGCAACGATTGGGCAGTCCGATTTTGATTGCTGATGCCAAACATACGATGAGCGATGGGTGGATTACGCTCACGGTATTGACGGGATTAATTGGCGTTTGGCAGGGACAGGAATCGGGTATTCCTTTACTACCGTGGCTTGATGTAATTTTGGCTTTTCCCGTCGCTTTTTTAGTATTTAGCAGTAGCTGGGAAGTCTTGAAAGAAAATTTACCTTGGTTAGTCGATGAAATCGCGATCGCGCCTGAAGAAATTCACGCGATCGCCATGTCCGTACCAGGAGTCATCAACTGTCACGATATCGCCTCCCGTGGCGTAGTTGGTCGGCAAGTTTTTATTGAAATGCATTTAGTCATCTACTCGTCTGACATCGAAACCGCCCACTACATAGCCGAAGAAGTAGAAGCACGGTTGCGAGAACGATACGGTTCGGTCAGAGTCGCCATCCGCGTCGAACCGCACAATTGTCAATCCGACCAAATTAGCTACGAGTCAGCAACAGACTGATTTGTAAGTCGTAAGTCGTAAGTCGTAAGTCGGAAATTGTTTAATCTCCTCTGCCCCTCTGCTTCCTCTGCTTCCTCTGCTTTCTCTGCTTCCTCTGGTCTCCCCCCTGCTCCCTGCACCGAAGCGCTCCCTGCTCCCTGACAACTGAATAACCGCTCACTCCCAAGTAGCAATAGGACGTAGGATCTCAGGAATTTTTTCTTGAGTCGGGGGAAATTCGAGGATAGTTTCTCGCAAACCGAGATAACCCGATTCACTGAAAGATAATAGCATTCGCGCCAAAGCAAACCAAACTTCTGATTCGTATTCCCAATCGCGATCGCGCACCGATCTACCAGCAATGGAACGCAGCGCCCAGAAATAGCTGTTACGAACCACAGAACCACCTTTTTTATAAGTTGGTACGTCCTCGCGGTGGAGAAACAGGATTGTATCCTCAATTTTTGCTCTCATAGTACAAAGTAGGGTGGGCATTGCCCACCCTACATTTATGGTTTATTCAAAAACATTCTAGCTAGCAGAAGAAAGCATGAATTCTTTCGCTTCTACTTTGCTGACTTGGACTTGACCGTCAGCATCAACATCAACTAAAGCTGTGTCGCCATCGTTGATACGACCGGATAACATAGCTTCGGCTAAAGAATCTTCCAACAGCCGCATCATTGCTCTACGTAACGGTCTAGCACCGTAGCTAGGATTGTAGCCTTCGTTGACAACTTTATCTTTGAAACGCTCTGTCACTTCCAGGGTAATAGAACGATCGGTCAAACGGCTAGAAATCTCTTGCAGCATGATGTCAGCAATCTGCTTGACTTCATTCTTGTTAAGTTGACGGAAGACAATGATCTCGTCCAAGCGGTTGAGAAACTCAGGACGGAAATGTTGCTTGAGTTCTTCTTGCACCAAACTGCGGACGCGATCGTATTGTGCCTCAGCGCGATCGCCATCTAATTCAAATCCGATGCCACCGCCACCTTTTTCAATTACCCTCGAACCAATATTAGAGGTGAGAATAATCAGCGTGTTTTTAAAGTCTACCGTGCGTCCCTTGGCATCAGTCAAGCGACCGTCATCCATGATTTGCAACAGCATGTTAAACACATCGGGGTGTGCTTTTTCGATTTCGTCGAATAGCAACACGGTGTATGGTTTGCGACGTACGGCTTCTGTCAGCTGTCCGCCTTCGTCGTAGCCAACGTAACCAGGAGGCGAACCGATGAGTTTAGAAACAGTATGCCGTTCCATGAACTCAGACATATCCAAGCGGATCATCGCTTCTTCAGAGCCGAAGAAATAAGCAGCCAGGGATTTGGCTAACTCCGTCTTACCTACGCCAGTGGGACCAGAGAAGATAAAACTAGCGATCGGACGGTCGGGATTCTTCAATCCAACTCGCGCCCTGCGGATAGCTTTAGAAACAGCTGTAACGGCTTCTTCTTGTCCGATTAAACGCTGGTGCAGGGTATCTTCTATGTGCAACAGCAACTCTGATTCGGATTCTGTCAGCTTGCTGACTGGTACGCCCGTCCAAGCGGCGACGATTTGAGCAATATCCTCTTCGTTCACTACGGGAACGCTAGCATTTTCAGCTTCTTGCTTTCTATTTTCAGCGATCGCCTTTAACTGTTGCTCGACTTCCAACTCGCGATCGCGCAATTTACCAGCATTGTCAAAATCTTGTGCTGAGACTGCGGCTTCTTTCTCTTTCGTTACCCGCACTGCTTCCTGTTTGAGCGCTTGGGTTTCAGGAGACTGCTTCGAGTTGCGGAAGCGGACGCGAGAACCTGCTTCGTCGATCAAATCGATCGCTTTATCGGGCAAGAAGCGATCGCTAATGTAGCGATCGGATAGTTTAGCAGCAGCAACCAAAGCTAGATCTGACATCTTAACTTTGTGGTGTTGCTCGTAGCGATCGCGCAATCCAAACAAAATCTCGATTGTCTCGACAACACTAGGTTCATCTACCATCACTGGCTGGAAACGCCTTTCTAGTGCTGCATCCCGTTCGATGTGCTTGCGGTACTCATCTAGGGTAGTAGCTCCCATGCACTGCAACTCGCCTCTAGCTAAGGCAGGTTTGAGCATATTTGCCGCATCGATTCCGCCTTCAACACCGCCTACGCCAATTAAAGTATGGATTTCGTCGATAAATAGGATAACACTGCTATTCGATCGCACTTCATCCAGTACGGATTTGATCCGCTCTTCAAAGTCACCGCGATAGCGAGTTCCGGCAACTAACGAACCCATGTCAAGACTGTATAGCTGCTTGTCTACGAGAGTATCGGGCACGTCATTATTAGCAATCCGCTGCGCTAAGCCTTCTGCGATCGCGGTTTTACCAACACCAGGTTCGCCAATCAATACGGGGTTATTCTTCGTGCGCCGACCTAAAATTTGCACGGCACGTTGAACTTCTTTTTCACGACCGACGACAGGATCTAGCTTACCTTCCGCCGCTAGCTTCGTTAAATTCGTCCCAAACTCATCCAGTGTCGAAGTTTTGCTGGGAGCTGTGCCAAAACCCTTGCGTCCTTGTCTACCAGCACTAGCAACAGTTGCAACTTCACCCAACTTGCGAATCGTGTTACCACGGGCTTCGTCTAAATCGACCCCCAAGTTTTGCAGGACTTTTCCAGCGACACCTTCTCCCTCTTGGAGCAAACCTAACAATACGTGTTCTGGACCGATGTAGTTATGCCCCAAAGTGCGTGCTTCTGTGAAAGCTTGCTCGAATACGCGCTTGACTTTTGGTGTAAAGGGAATTTCAGCCATCGCTGGACGATTTCCTCTACCGATAATTTTTTCCACTTCGGCGCGGGCTGCTTGAAGGGTCACTCCCAGCTCGGTTAATACTTTCGCTGCAATTCCCGTGCCTTCTCCAATCAAGCCTAATAAAATTTGCTCGGTTCCTACTAAATTGTGACCCAGGCGACGTGCTTCTTCCTGGGCAAGCATAACTGCTTTAATTGCTTTATCAGTGAAATGCTCAAACATAACGGACTTCCTCTACCGAGCTGTTTGAAAAGGTGAGAATCAAACTCTTTTTACTTCTGGTGAAATTAAAATTTCTTCACCTTTGGTGAGAAAATAATTTCTTCACCCCCTCTACATAAACTTTTATGTAGTTTCTTCTATTAATGTATCCTTCCCAAGTACAATTCCGCATTGGTAATAGCCGTAATGCCAAAGGCGTAGTAGCCACCCTGATGACAGTGACCAGTGACCAGTGACCAGTGACCAGTTAGTTATTTTATTTCCTGAAGCCCCTACTCCCTGCTCCCTACTCCCTGCTCCCTACTCCCTCACACAGCGGTATTTTCACCATAAAGATCGTGCCGACTCCAACTTCGCTTTTTACGTAGATTTGACCGCCGTGAAGAGCGACAGATTTTTTAACAATAGCAAGTCCTAGCCCCGTACCCGAGATATTACCGACGTTGCTAGCTCTGTGAAAGGAATGGAAGAGTCGATCGCGATCGCCCATTGGAATGCCGATGCCTTCGTCTTGAATTCGGAAGATTGCTACTCCTTCCTTGGAAACGATATCAAAATAAATACTTCCACCATTGGGTGAATACTTAATTGCATTGGAGAGTAAATTTCCTAGTACCTGTCGCAAAAGCTTTTCATCCATACAGCCACTGATACTCTCTCCCTGCGTGCGCAGAATAATTTTATGAGCTGTGGTTGTGATTTGCATCCCTTCAACCAGTTCGCGGCAAAATTCGATCAGATCTATGGACGATGGATTGAATTCCAGCTTACCTGCGTCTGCTTTGCCAATTAAGAGGACATCATCCAGCAAACCAGTCATGTGTTTGACAGCTGTAATGATGCGCTGGAAATGATGGCGTTTTTTCTCCTCTGTCCACTTGGAACTGTAATCTTCTAATAACTCTGCTGAAGATAAAATTGTCGTCAATGGCGTGCGGAATTCGTGGGATGCCATCGTGACGAAGCGAGATTTTAGTTCGTTCAGTTCTTTTTCTCTCGCTAGAGCTTGTCTAATTTCTGCTTCTGCTCCTTTTCGATCGGTGATGTCGCGCACGATCGCCATTACTTCGTCTTCTTCGCTTAAAGCTATTCGTGCTTCGTAATCTCGCGATTGCTCTGCTATTGTCAATCTATATTCATATATTTGAATTTCACCGCTAGCGATCGCTTGCTCGACACATTCTACTAATGGTCGGGCGATCGCTGGCACAAATAAATCGGATAGTTTTTTACCCACTGGCTCGGTATGAGAAGCAATCAGCCAATCATCCTTTGCTGCTTTGTAGTTGAGGAGAGTGCCATCTTGACTGAGGCGAAACATGGAATCGGGAATTGCATTGAGCAGGGCGCGATTGGTAGCGACGCTGGAACGTAAAGCCTCTTCTACCCTCTGGCGTTCGGTAATTTCTCTGCGGAGTTGCTCGTTTGCCAGTCTTAATTCTGCCGTGCGCTGTTCTACTCTCAGCTCCAGTTCGTCGTATGCTTGTTGTAGTAAACTTTCTACCCGTTTGCGCTCTGTAATATCTCGGATAATAGCTAGTACTTCGCGATCGCCACTAACGACGATTCTCGCTTCTTCCACGCGAATCTTATCGTTAACCTGTAGCTGATACTCAAAAAGCTGGGGTTTCCCTGTCTCTAAGGCAGCATGAACGTAATGCATCCTTTGTTCGGCAACTTCCGTTGGTAACACGTCGTACTCGTTTTTGCCGATCATTTGACTGCTAGTGGCAGAAAACTCGCTGTCTTTAGCTGGTATGTAGTCCAGATACGTTCCATCTCTGCCGATCCGCAAGATCAAATCTGGAATCGCCTTGAGCAAAGCTCGATTTTTGGTTTCGCTTTCTCGCAGCGCTAGCTCGGTGTGCTTGCGTGCGGTAATATCGACGATGTAGCTCCTAACCAGATCGTTTTCTGGTAGGTAGTGGACGGATTGCTCGAAAATTTTGTCAAGAACTTCTATTTCGCGGACGAAAAACGTTTCGCGATCGTCTTGCACTCTTTCTACAATTCCAGCCATAATCGGATGCTGGAGTTTAACTTCCCGCAAATCGGGAAATTGAGCGACAGCGGCGGGGTTAATGTAAGTAATATCGCCAGTGAGATCGAATTCTAGTATCGGATTTGATATTAATTCGGGAAAGGAAGCCAAGCGAACGAGTACTGACTCTTTAGAATTAGCAAACTCAATATTTTCAATAATTTGCGTGGGTGGGCTGTGATGGGAGCTAGAATTTAGCCCACCAGAATCATATTCGCGATCGCTGTTGCAGTAGTAAGTGGCACTTACATCTCCGGCAAATTCAATTTCATCGCCATGTTTGAGGTCGTGCGAGAAACAAGATTTTTTATTGATGCGAATGCCGTTCGTGCTGGGCTTGCCTTGTAAATTACCGTCAATGATGCGAAAAAAATGGTTGGCAGCACCAGGAGTTGTCACGCGCAACAAGATAGCGTGCTGGCGAGAGACAAGCTTAGACTGCAACACAATCGAGTTAGAAGAGTCACGCCCCAGAGTGCAGGTAGCAGCCTCCAAAACGACTACGCGCTTACCTGCGTTATCTTCAATCTCCAGCCAATGCTGAGTTTGCTGTGGTTCTTTCTCTGGCACTGTTTTAAGGCAGCATATCTATAAATTGTTATTCATAGTCTGCCCATTTTTAGCGAGAAAAATGCAAATCTATGGGTAAGGGAAGGACAAGTCACAAGTCATTTTCCCTGCTCCCTGCTCCCTACTCCCTGCTCCCTAACAACTGATAACTGTTATCGTTTCGTAGGAGGTTCTTCACCCTCTACATACATTGGTGGTTCGATCGCAAAGTTATCTAACCTTCCAGACTCGTCGATGACATAGCCATCTGTGGTAGTAAAGCCCTCGCCCTCTTCCTCTTCCTGTTGCTTAAAGGCTTCGAGTTGTTGTTTGCTCTGTTCGGTTGGAGTATTAGCCGGAATCACCGCATCAGGTGGATTGACTGCTGTAGTTTGAGCGGTTTGTACGCCAATGTGGTCATTTCCTGGCGCACCTCTACCAGGTTCGGCTGCTCTTGGGTCTTCTTGTTGTGTCGGACTCACAGCAGCTTCGGGTTCCCGCGAGTCTTCTTTTGGTGGTCTGGCTGGATCGTTAATCATATTTTTTACCCTCCAAATTTTCGTGCGATCGCAGTTTGGCTCTGATTGCTGGCACTGCAATTATTTTTGAGTTCTTACGAAGATATCTAAATTCATCCTTGCTTTGTCTCTTTCGCGAGAATTAAAATTGCCACAATACAAGGTAGAAATTGTGTATTCGAGACGTGACATGTCACG
>NZ_JBOFLP010000102.1:0-39544 GCF_051657925.1 Chroococcidiopsis sp. | reverse complement strand
GAGGAAAAGCGTCCTAGCACGTAAGATATAGTCGATGCGTCTTCCTTGGTATTGTTGCCTTGAGGTCTACCGATACCGATTCGTAGGCGGGGAAAGTTTTGCGTTCCTAAGTGAGCGATCGCACTTTTCATCCCATTGTGTCCGCCAGCCGAACCGGATAAGCGCAGACGAATTTTTCCCAAGGGGAGATCCATATCGTCGTAAATTGCCAGTACCGATTCTGGTGGTAGCTTGTACCAATCTGTGACGGCGCGAATTGCCTGACCGGAGTTATTCATATATGTTAGGGGTTTGAGTAAGCGGATTTTACCTGCATTACTCCTACCTTCACCAAATATGCCCTGAAATTTGCGATTGTCTGCCAGTGGAATTTGCCAAGCACGAGCGATCGCATCAACAGCAGCAAAACCGATATTGTGACGGGTTTGGTCGTATTTAGGCTCTGGGTTTCCCAGACCAACAATGAGTTGCGGCACAATAAGAACTTGATTGGAAGTTGAATTAGAGGCGATCGCTTCTGTCATTACACCTATCGATCTAGCTTTTATTTGTCTAGCTTTGCTGCGTTGAAGAAGTTGTCGTATTGGTAGAAACGGTTTCTTCTGTTGCTGCTGGCGGAATTTGCTTTGGTTCTAGTTCGGCAGTTGTCTGCATTGCCTGTTCTATCTGTTCCGCTTCGCGCTTAAACTCTGACTGGAACTCGTTAGAAGCATCTTGGAAACTGCGAATAGCCTTCCCCAAGCTCCGACCGATCTCTGGCAGCTTTTTGGGTCCAAAGATCAGCAGTGCAACTACAAAAATCAAAGCCATTTCTGGCAGTCCAATACCGAAGACATTCATAAACAACCCTCCTGCAATGTCTGTTCCCCCAGTCTTAGTATAGGCTGCGAACAGTCAATAGTGAGCAGTGAGGCGAGAGGCGAGAGGTGAGAGGCAAGAGGCAAGAGGCAAGAGGTGAGAGGTAAGGGTAAATTTTGACTTTTAACTTTTGACTTTTGACTTGATCCCCTATTTCTCAAAAAAAAACCCAGATCGATTCTGGGTGGAATGCAAGTTATAAGTATTGTTAATATTTCTCAGCTTTCTAAAGGTTAACCACCTAAACCAGTCCAATTGGGGGCAATGTCAGGTCTTTCAATCAGCAATGATTGGTTATAGATTTGCAGGATGATCAAGAGAAAGACGAAAAATAATAGTATGAAAATTGCCATTACGGGAGTAGTCCCCCAACCAGGGGCAACCTTACCATACTCTGAATTCAAGGGTCTGAGGATTTCTCCCAACCAAGTCCGTTGTGCCATGACTCACCTATGATGAATTGCGAAAGCATTTTTTAACGTTCTGTAATATTGTATAGGAAGAGTACTCATAATCTATCGCCATGATGGAACCCGCAACAGTTCTTAGCATTTCCTTAGCTGCCGTATTGATTGCCATTACTGGCTGGACAGTGTATACCTCCTTCGGTCCTCCAGCAAAAGAGTTAAGAGATCCGTTTGAAGAACACGAAGATTAAAGATAGTTATACTTTTGTATTGTTGGTGGGCAACAGGCAAGCTCCATCATTAACAGGGAGCAGGGAGCAGGGAGCAGTGACCAGTTATCAGTGACTAGTGACCAGTTTTTGTTTAACCGTTAACTTTCTTCACGGAGTGTAGCACTAGCGTTGACCGACAACTGACAACTGATAACTGATAACTGATAACTGATAACTGATTTACGTTTCATCTAGCCTTGAGCTTTAAGGTAACGATCTTCCACGGTAAAATACTTTTGGCTGTTCGGTCGGCTGGATTAGTAGCTATAGGTCTTTCTAAAAGATCGAGATTGTCGGCTACGCTTAAATTTAAGGTGTTCTGTAGGTCTAATTGAGCTGTATCGCCGTGGCATTCATAACACCGCAAAATTAACTCTTGCGGGTTGTCTTCTGAAGGTTTGAACGCCATCAAAATTAAGTTATCGGCTGATATTGTTAAAAAGCTTGTAGTAGCTGGGATCTTTCCTGATGTAGCAGGCGCAGCAGGCAATCGTAAAACTTGCAACGGTATATTCAGTTCGTAACCACGCCTAACTGTCTGTGCTTGTTGCCACGTACCAGCGTGAGGATAAAGTGCGTAGGTAAATTCATGTAAGCCCGCGTCTGCTTCGGGATCGGGCCATACAGGACTACGCAGTAATGTTAAACGAAGTCGATCCGGTTGGCAATCGTAGCCATATTTACAATCATTTAGCAAGCTGACACCACGATCGCTCGTACTTATGTCAGCCCAACGTAAAGCTGGTACTTCCCATTTTGCTTTTTCTGCTGGAGTTTGGGGTTGCGTCGGTCTAGCGATCGCACCGCAGGGAATTTCATAATTAGCATAGTCTGCTGATACATTCAGGGGAAAAGCAGCTTTTACCATTACATGACGTTCTTGCCAGTCAACGCTAGTTTTAATTGTGAGGACGGGAGAACCTATTTCTAAAATGTAATCTTGGCTAAAAATTGACTGACCGATTTTTCGAGCTACACTGACGCAACTTTGGAGGAAATCGCGATCGCCATGTTGGTTAATACTTATGAGTTCAGCAGATGGTAAGGGGTGTTGAGCATAATTAGGATCGATGTTCCATGCATCCCAATACTGTCCGCTATCTTGGAAAGCTTGCAGTTGATTGCCTGCACCACTGAGGACTTCCCAGCAATTAATTTTGTCAAAAACGCTAGATAAATCTCCCGTATGAGAATCTACAGTAACGCGCAAATACTCATTTTCAATAACATATTCGGTAGAATTTGCTACCTGAGAACTCAATGCAATGAAATTTGTGCGAGGAGATAACCAATAAAGGCGATAACCAACGGCAGGAATATCTTTGGCAAGAAAAGAAACGATCGCAGTAGATGTTTGTCGATTGCCCGTAAATTCAGCAACGCTAATGTAAGATTGAACGCTTTCTCCCGTTGAATTAAAGATTTGCCAGTTAGTATCTTGTAAATTTGGAACTGTAAGTTCAACAACTTGCGATCGCACCCAATTGAGCGAGTTAAAAACAACAATTGGCTGTGCTTCAGGATGAGGAGGTGGAGGAAAATTAATTCGAGAGGCGATCGCTTGCAAAGATTGGTTTAAAATAGCTGTTGCTGTTTGCTCTGCTTCTTGCCAGCCTTGGTTAGCATCAACATAAACTTCAGGAATAGCAGAACCAGGCAAAATATCGTGGAATTGATTAAATAAGACTTTTTTCCAAGCCTCTTCAATTTCTGTTTTGGGATAAGCTGTTTCAGCAGTCAGCATTGCCAAAGTTGCGAACAATTCTGCTTGATATAACAAGTCTTCGCAACGACGATTGAATCGTTTTTGATCGGCATGAGACGTATAACAGCCGCGATGAAATTCTAAATAAAGTTCATTTTGCCAAATCGGGAAATTTAGAGACGTTGCATGCAACGTCTCTACATGCCGAATTCCCTGCAAATACTTCTCAGAGGTGGTAAACTCCAAATCGGGAAAAAAGGGTGATTGTTGCCAGCGTCGCGCGACTTCGAGCATATCGCGTGTGGGACCACCACCATGATCGCCGACACCAGGCAGCCAGAGAACTTGCGGTAATTGAGTTTTAGCTTCCCAGTCGCAAGCATAGGCTGCCATTTTGACCGGATCGATGCCTTCACCGATGGGCGCAGACATGAGGCTAAGTATATCCGTACCGTCAGGCGATCGCCACCAAAAGACTTCATCGGGAAATTGAGTGGTGTCATTCCAGCGTAATTTCTGGGTGACGAAATATTCCATTCCTCCTAAACTCAGAAATTGCGGCAGAGTCGCGCAGAAGCCGAAACTATCTGGCAACCAAGCGACAGAGGAAATTTGACCAAATTTTGCTTGCACGTATCTTTGTCCGTACAATAGCTGCCTGACAATTGATTCTCCGCTGACGGTATTGAGTTCTGGCTCTACCCATAAACCGCCGATAATTTCCCAACGTCCGGCTTTGACTTGTTGCTGAATTGCGGTAAATAAATCGGGACGGTGTTGTTCGATCCAGGCGTAAAGAGCGGGAGTAGAATGACAAAAAGTGAGTTCGGGAAAAGCTTGTTGCAGATTGAGAACGGAAGTAAACGTGCGCTGAGCTGCTTCCCAGGTTTCACTGACAGCCCACAACCAAGCTAAATCTAAGTGGGCGTGTCCGAGGAGAAAGATTTTAGATTTTGGGTTGCACCTTTGGTGCGCTTCCAGCGCAACTTGGATCTTGGATTGGAGATTTTGGCGTAAAGCATGGAGCGATCGCCCAAATTTGTCTTTATCTGGTAAACTCGACCAATCGATCTGAGCGACAGCAGTAGCAAGCGTGGATAATTGTTCTGGCTCAAAGGTTTCTAAATGTTTCTGGATAATAGCTAATTCATCTGCCACAAAACCTGGCTCTGGATCTGCTGGATCGTTTGATTCGTAAAGACACAGCGATCGCACTAAAGCTCCATCGTCGTGATTTGGACTGACTAGTCGTAAACTTACATGAAATTCTTCCCCAGGACTCACGCCAGAACTGAGGATTATTCTCGTCGAGCAATCGAATAAATCTCCCTCTTGTACCAATTCGTCGTTGACATAAATCTGCGCCAATTCTGCCCACCAAGTCAAAGCCAGTCGCAGCGATAAGCCAGCCAGAGGATAGCCCTGTAATTGTGCTGGAACTACTAACTTTTGCTGCAACCACAAAACTTTTTTCCCTTTTTCCCAAGCAATATGTCCTCTGGTGTTGAGAGAGCAATTAACACCGACTCCCGACTCCCGACTCCCGACTCCCGATTCTGGCTCCAACCACCCCAACCAATTCATCTGGAGATCGACTTGAGTACAGTGGCGTAACTGGGCGATCGCTGGTGAAATTACCTCTAGATGGGAGTGTGCTGCAAAAGATGTCATATGTCTAGCCCAGTTATGAGGACACTACCAGTTATGAGGACACTAAATTATAAAAGCACTAAATTGTAAAAGTACTAAATTGTAAAGATATGAATTGTAAAGATAGAGGCACGGTTGATCAGTGGTAAGAGTCGATCTATTTTAAGATTTCAGTTGGCAACAAACGTTATAAAAGGATCGGTTTCTCGATAAGATCGGTGCATATCTGCCGACATGAATGTTAGCCGCCTCAACGATAAAATACTCATTCATGTTTTAGATCGTTCGTTTCCTAATTTATAATTCCTCGTCCGCACTTAGTCTATGACTCCTGCTTCCTCCGCTCGCTATCAAAGTAGACTGTTTCGATTCGTTCACAAGCAGTCGCGCCGCTTTACCCAGCAGTGCGATCGCGCTTGGCGCAATCTCCAATCTACTGCCAGTTGGGTTGCATCTGTGGGAATGTACCCCATATTTCTACTGTTGCAGTCCAAGCGATCGACGGCAAATCAAGTACATCAAGCAGTTGAAGCAACCGTGCGTCAGTTACCAGCTGATGACGCGGTTATGCAAGAGGAATTGCCAACGGTTGATACTCCGATTCGGCAAGTCTTGCTGTATGTTAAGGGAGCAGGGAGCAGGGAGGAGCAGGGAGCAGGGGGAAGAAGAGAGCTGGGGGAGTTGGGGAGGCTGGGGAAGCAGGGGGAGCAAGAACCCAACAGCCAACTTACGACTTACGACTTACGACTTACGACTTACCAACTACCAACTACCGATCGCCAATTACCAATTAATAGTCACTCCATAAGAGGTATTGCCTCACAGTTGGATAGCCGAAATTTGGTATTAGTGACAGCACAAAATCAAATTCTGGATGTTATCGATCCTCAGCAGCAAGAGGCGTTACAAGACCAAATCATAACTGCCATAGCCAAGTACTGGCAATACCGTAGGAGAATCCAGAGTCAATTCCCAGTCCCGACTTCCGATTCCCAACTCCTGACTCCCCCGTGGCTGACTTCTCTAGACCATACTGTGGCTGAGGTAGAATCTCATCATCTCGTCCGAGTTAAGTCAGCTGCGATCGCCTTCTATCAAAGCATTTTCTCTCAAAGTACCGATCTTGCAGGTTCAGAGCGTCCTACAGCAAACGTGCGAACTGAGGCAAGCAGTAAAACTCACACGACAGGAATTCTATCTCTGATTTGGGCGGCGATCGATTACTTTTTTGGGACGGACGATCGCGCCACAACACTTCCCCTAACACCTGGTACGACTCACAAGCGAGTTTCCCCGCTTGCAGGTAGATCGATCCCCGTAAATCCTAAATTTGCCGCTCGTCGCCCAACTCCTAGACTTTCTGCTAGTAACGATTCAGCCAATGGAGATCTAGAAGATCCCTGGCTGACGGCTAGCGATCTCTTCGGCTCGGTTACGCAAGAGACGACAGGCGATCGCGCCGTACCTACTTTTGCTCTCCCCGCTCATCCCAGTGTTGACTATACTTTCCCTCAAGAGCGTGGAAGGTTGCGTCAATTTCTGTCCAAAATTAGAGCGCCTAAAGGTATAGCTAAGCAACAAACTACGGCGAACGCTCCCCCCAACCCCCCTTACAAAGGGGGGCAGCAGTCTACTCCTGAAATCTCAAGGTTGCAAAATCGTGCTAGCAAGAGCATATCACCTCTCTTAAGAAGAGGAGTTGAGGGGATCGAACCCAGAGTAAAAAGCGCTGAAATTCGTAGAACTAGCAAAGGCAAACAATCGCTACATAAAGCCGAGCCGAGCAATATTTCTACATCAGAGACTCAAAATTCATCCGTGCAATCAACACCAGACTGGATTGAAACCCCTGCAACCTTAATGGGTTATGTTAAACATCCACTAGAGCAAATCTTGGCATGGCTCGATCGCGGCATGTTGTGGTTTGAAGAAGTTTTTCTGAAATTTTGGCAGTGGATACACAAGCTGTGGCGTAAGTTCTAAAAACTCAGCTTGAAGAATTTAGCTTTCAAAAACAGCTTGAAAAATTGGGAAATTCAACGAGGCGATCGCCTCTATTTTTCCGATTCATCTTTTTCAAAAAACGTCCGCAACCGCTCTCGCCAACTGCGATCTTGCACCTTATGCGATCGCCCTTTGTATTCCCAATTTTCTATACCTGTAACATTTCTGGCATCTGAGGATTTCCGCGAGAAGATCTCTAGCTGTACCAACCACCAATGATAAAACTGGGGATATTTGACGTTTTCGGTAGAGCAGTCTAGCAATTCCATTGCCCGTGCTTGAGGTGAGAAAGTCGTATTGCCACTGTCGTCTGTTTCTTCCAGTAGCAGCATTGCCCGCTCTCTAATTTTATGTTGAATGGTTTCGACCGATAGCCTCATGCACTCTGGGCAAATGTCACCTTGGATGAATCCTTCGTCATTGTGTAGGAGCGTGCGGACTCTACCTGATTCAAACATGCGATCGCAGACAGTACAACATAGGTGATGGGGGCATGAACTTAACTTTCGCTCCAGTCGAATCCTCATTGTAATTTTTTACTCCATCAGTGTAGTTGAGTCTGAGAGTGCAAAGACAAAATTAACCGTTCGCTCCCCTGTAATTAGTCAAATTTTGAGTTAAATATTGTAAATTTCAACATTAGAAAAACTTTTATCTATAAAGGTCGTACTATTCTAAGTAGTTACACTCAGCTAAGCCATATTGTTGTCAAATCGTTTGTTTTACCTTACACCCTCACCTGTAGAAGATCCAACTTAACTCTACTGTGAAAGTAAAAGCAGACGGTGACGGAATAGTAAGTTACAAAACATGATGTAGCTCTGCCAGATTAACTTACTTCATCATAATTTTTAATGCACCTTAAGGACGAATTCTTGCCGCAAATCGAGGCGTAGCATTTATTATCAGTACTGTATGGGAAAGTCGTAGGAAAATATATCTCGCAACGTAAAGGCGATCGACTATTCAGCTATTTCTAGATCTTGTGTCTTTCCCTGCTCCCTTGCTACTTTTTGTTGTTGGCTGCCAGTTCTATTTTCTATATTGGCGCTGAAACCCCACTGAAATGTAACGATCTAATAATTATTTGTTCATTTAGCTTCACAACTATAAGCATGACTGCTCGAAGGTATATATTTGCTTTTGCTTTATTCAAATATAAGAACGAGGAGTCAGAGTGAGGAGAACGTTACAGTCAATTGCAGCGCTGTTGCCGCTGTTTTTGGCGTTAGAATTTTTTGGCACGACTAGTACTGCTGTAGCATCAGGTTTTGCAATTCTCGAACAAAGCGTGCGCGGTTTAGGCAGTGCTTTTTCTAATAGTGCGGCGGCGGATGATGCCAGTACGATCTTTTTCAACCCTGCTGGATTAACTCGTCTGTCAAATAATTCGGCGATCGCGGCAGGATACTATATATCTCCTACAGCTCTGTTTCAAGATCGAGGCTCGGTTGTTGTCACTGGCGCACCTTTAACAGGCGGAAATGGCGGAGATGGCGGCGTGGATATTTTTGTTCCTAACTTCTACGCTGTCTGGAATGCCAGCGATCGCGTCAAGCTAGGTTTGGGAGTGAATTCGCCTTTTGGTCTGAAGACGAGGTACGATCGCGACTGGGTTGGGCGCTACTACGCGATTAATTCAGAACTCGTCACAATTAATATTAATCCTACTGTTGCGGCAAAACTGACAGACAACCTTTCTTTAGGTGCTGGCATCAACTTACAATATGCCGAAGCCAAACTGTCAAATGCGATCGATTTTGGTTTAATCGGTGCTACGAGATTGCGTACCTCGCCTCAAGCAACTGATGGATCTGTCGAATTAGAAGGCGATGATTGGAGTTGGGGTTATAACTTGGGGTTACTCTACGAACCCAATCGGAAAACGCGCCTCGGCTTGGCTTATCGTTCGGCGATTACCCACGATTTAGCAGGGGAGGCTGATTTTAACGTTCCTGCTGCGGTGTCAGCTTTAACTGCGACTGGACGATTTCAAGATGGTAGTATCGACGCTGAATTGCACCTACCCGATACTCTATCTCTCAATGCCTATCATCAAATTAGTTCTCGCGTTGCACTTACAGGTGACGTAACTTGGACGAATTGGAGTCGGTTTGAAGAGTTGCGCATCACATTTGACAACCCAGTCGAACCGGATAACGTGCAACCAGAAAATTGGCACGATACAGTTCGCTATTCTTTAGGAATTAACTATACATTGAGTCCAGCCTGGGGATTACGTGCTGGTGTTGCTTACGATCCGAGTCCGGTAGATAGTACGTACAGATCGCCGAGAATTCCAGATAATAATCGAACGTGGTTAGCGATCGGTGCTAGTTTCAAGGCTTCTGATGCTATTAGTTTTGATATAGGTTACGCGCACTTATTTGTTGATGACAGTGAGATCGATTTATCTAGCAGTACTAGCGGTAACTTGAGAGGACAAATTGAAAGTGATGTTGATGTTGTGGGATTGCAGCTAACGTGGCAGTTCTAATACTATGGTGATAATAATTGCCTTAAGATTACGGCTTTTTGGCTAAAATTATGTAGTCATCTAGTACATAGTTCAAATTGTGTTTAATTCCTAGATATTTTTGAGCTAAATTTAGCATGTGCTTTTGAGCAGGTAAGTTTTCTGTAGCAAATTTAGCAAATTCAGATTTAATGGGGGTTCTTTTTCCTGTTGAAGTTGCATAATTGTACCACTCTAAACTCAGCTCTAAATCTTCTAAGAATCGAGCGATGGTCTTAAGTTCTTGAGGAATATCTTCTATTTGTGGCAAATCGTAAAAATTAAATAGTTTTCTACCCTGAACTATCAATAATACATAGCCGCCTGGTTTTAAGCAAGTTGAAAAAATGTTTTTAAAGACTCGATAGGATTGCAGCCTTTGTGCTGGATCGGAAAAGAAACAATGAGAAATTACGATAAAATCAAAGAAATCTTGAGGCAACCGTTGAGTATTTTCAATGTCTGAAAAAATGTCTGTTGTATCAAATCTAAAGTAAGAATTAGTTACAATTGGCAAAATCTCCATATACCTGCGCCAAAATTGCAAGCCTCGATGCTGAAACGAAGCTTGTTTTTCTAGAGAATGATAACAAATATGAGTTTGAGGTATCTGTAGCAAACTATCAAAAGATTGCAATAGCATAGATAAACCATAAGCCATTGTAGCTGGACCAGCAGCAATATCAAGAATATTAATTTTAGTTGGCAATAAGCCTGACTTGTAAACTAAAAACCAAGCTAAATACGCACCGTAGACATTATTTAAAAAATATTTAATAAAGTAAACATGCGGAGTTAAATCTAAATTATAATTAGGGTCTTTCCCATTTTTTAAAGTATCAATATCATTGTACGCTGCTTTAATCGCTTTTTTTAGCTGAAGCTGAACTGTCGATTTCTTTTCAAGTTCTTGTTTTAAATATTCGACTAATGTGAATTCAAATTCATCAAACAAATGCCGATCGATACCAGTACACTGTAACTTATATTCATCATGCTGAATTAATTTGAATTGGTCTGAAATTGAACCGATTAACTGAAAGTCGGGTTGCAGTCGATAACTTTGAGTTTCATGAAAACGATATTTGTTTTCTGTATCTTTTAATCTTTGAAAAGCTTGCTGCAACTGCTGTTGTAATGTTAATACTTCTTGTCTAGATTCACGGTTAGCTTGTTCTAAGCATAATTGATCTCGGAAAATTTTTTCTAACCAAGTTAGCCGCGTACCTGAATTTTGCTTATTTCTTAATAATCGTTCTGCTAAATGAATATTACCTTGTTTCAGAGCATTGCTAAATTGGTAATTTCGCCACCAGCGATCGATAAAATCAATCATATCCAAATCCTGCTTGTCCTTCTTTGATTTCGATGTCAGGAAGCATAGCAATTAATTTATCCCTGAATACTAAATAATTTAGTTTTTCGTTGTCATACCACCAAGAGTATTTTTTCGTAATCTCCAGCGCCTCTGGACGAGTTGATGCCACAAGGGTACGATTATGACTAGCGTGAAATTCCTGAATTACGACGCGATCGACAACTTGAAGTTTGTTAATTAAACTAAACATATCGGCTTCTAGAGTTGGTAATAAAGGTGTCATTGTTACAGAAAATCTGGTGTCGTAGTCTGCATTGCAAGGCAAACTATGTTTTAAAATACCGATAGCTCTCAAACGAGCAAAAATACTAGGCGATCGCGGTTCAAAATCTCTTCTAACTCGTTCGCTACCTGTAGGTACGCTTATATTAATCCGCAAGCGATGGAATTGTCGCAATAAATCGATATCTCTCGTAATCATCGGACTGCGAGTTTGAATAACTAACGTAGGTTGATATTTCACCATCACCTCTAACAAACTACGAGTTAGTTTTTCCTTCCCCTCAATTGGCTGATAGGGATCGGTAACGCTACTCATGTAAATACTGGGAGAACGAGTAGAATTTTTCTCGTACCATTTCTGTAACTCTTTCTCTAAAACTTCTGCCGCATTTTGTTTAATAATTACCCAATTACCCCAGTCTTGACGCATTGGCGGATTAGGACTAAAAGCAACAGCATAACAATAGCTACAACCATACTGACACCCGCGATATGGATTCAGAGTAAAGTCATAAGCTGAAATAAATCCACTTGCTTTATTCAGAACAGATTGAGTATTTTTTGTATATACGTTGGCGTTACCAAATTTCTCTTTAACTAAAATTGTTGGCGTACCTTTACAATACCCCTCATAAGCTTGAGTTTTAGCCATAATAGGTAAGTCAAAAGTTAAAAATCAAAAGTCAAAACTTAAAGTTTATAATTGAATTACTATAGCGGTTCTAAATCAATTGTGCAATTGCCATTTATCTGTTTGTGACACGAAGAATTGCGTTCCCACAAATGACTAATGACAATCCTCATGAGGAGTTCGCAACTCAAATAGAAGTGCTATATAAGAAAACTATCGCTCAGCTTTGGGAATGTAAAAATTAGGTTCTCTAGAAATCTCTATCCCTAAACAATTACTAACTTCTTGCGCCAACCATTCCATTTCGGGTTCGGTTAGAATCGAATCACCCCACAACTCATACCTATTTTTACCAATCCAAATATGCATGTATCGGCGGTTACCGTGATATCCATAAATTAACTTTAATGCCGTCACATCGTGTCTACTTGCATTTAAAATTTGCCGATATCTCCAACCCAAAATTTCATGGGTAAGAGTAACTTGTTGCTCGTCAATCTTTAGTTTTGTTCGCTTGAATAGATACTTAATGATTCCCGATGCCAAAATATAGTTACCGTACCACAAGCCACTAAGAATGAGTAAAACTACAGGATGTTTGAGATTGTAAAACGGATAAAAAGCTATACCTGTAGCAGGAACGAGTATGAGATTATAAAAAGCAGTAAAAGCGGTAGTAAATCCTACCCCAAAGTTCCATCCTTTTGCCGGAAGGAGAATTTCTAACCCATCTGCTTTTCTAGTTAGCTTAACTTTACTATCACTAGGTTGTTGGGTCGTTGAAAGAACTATATCTACAGGCTGAGGTTGAATCAATTCTTGTAATGCATTCTCAGCAGAAGTAAAACGACGTTCTAAACTTGGTTCTATCATCCGCCGCAACCACCGAGTGAATTCAGGACTGAGATTTGCTAATAACTCAAATTGAATTCGTCCATCTTTTTGCGGTAAATCTGCCGGATGCGTCCCCGTTACTAGATAAACTAAAGTTGTACCCAAACTGTAAAGATCGGAAGCAGGAACGGTGCGATCGCCAAATTGTTCGGGTGGCATATAGCCATAAGTTCCTACTATTGTCATCGTTCCGCCTTCTTTTGCCGCTAAAGTTTGCACGGAACCGAAATCAACTAAATAGACTTGTCCGATACTGTTACCAGAGCGATCGCCCAGTAAAATATTACTTGGTTTAATATCGCGGTGAATGACTGGTGGTTGTCTGCCATGCAAATAAGTCAAAATTTCTAGTACTGCTTTCGCTAGCTGTTGAATTTCTACTTCATCAAAGCTACGTCCAGATTTAAGATAGTCTTCTAAAGATTTTCCAGAAATATAAGTTTGTACTAAAGCAAAACCTTTGTTACCGTTATTGAAATCGAGTTCGTAATAATCTAAATAACGAGGAATTGCAGGATGAGAAATTGCTTGTAATATTTTGGCTTCTCGTTCAAATAACTTCAGTGCATCCCACTCAAAATCACTGGCGAAGGACAGGAGTTTGACTACAACTAACTCCTCAGTTTTTCTATCACGCGCCAATAACGTGCGTCTGCCTGCTTTTTTTGCTAATTGTTGTATAATCTCATATCGCTGTTCTAGAGTATTGCTAGTCAGCGGTGTCTCCCAATTGCGCTCGGACATAAGATTAAGTCGTAAGTCGTAAGTCGTAAGTTAGCAGTGATGGTAGTTGACGGTTGATGGTTGACAGTGAAGAAAGGGTGTAGGGTGTGGGGTGTGGGGTGTGGGAAAATTTTGAATGCGTGAATTTTGAGTTGCTCCCTCAACTCCCCCAGCTCTTTTTTGTCTCCTGTCTCCTATCTTCTTTTTAGTGATTAACATAACTTAATATAAAGATAGAATAGGTTTGATTTTGACTTTATATCTATGCTAAGTAGGTTAGCGAGCGATCGCAAATCGCGTGTTGTCGTCATTGGTGCTGGAATTGGTGGTTTGACGGCGGCGGCGCTACTTGCCCGTCGCGGCTACCAGGTTTTAGTCTTAGACCAGGCGATCGTCCCTGGAGGGTGTGCCTCGACTTTTCAACGCAAAGGATTTACCTTCGATGTTGGCGCGACTCAGGTAGCTGGTTTAGAACCAGGCGGAATTCACCACCGCATCTTTACCGAACTAGAAATCGATCTACCAAAAGCAACGCCTTGCGATCCTGCGTGTGCGGTATATTTACCAGGAGAGACTCAACCGATTAACGTTTGGCGCGATCGCGCCAAATGGAAAGCCGAAAGAGAAAGACAGTTTCCTGGTAGCGATCGCTTTTGGCAATTAATAGACAATCTATTTCAAGCGAGTTGGGCATTTCAAGCCCGCGATCCGGTTTTACCACCCCGCAACATCTGGGATTTGTGGCAACTGACGCAAGCCGTTCGTCTAGGGACTTTAACTACCTTACCCTATACCTTTTTGACCGTGGGCGATGCTTTACGGGGACACGGTTTGGAAGACGATTGGCGGCTGCGGACATTTTTAGATTTGCAATTAAAACTTTACTCCCAAGTAGATGCAGAAGAAACAGCTTTACTTTACGCAGCTACAGCATTAAGCGTTTCCCAATCACCGCAAGGATTGTCTCACCTCCACGGTAGTATGCAGGTATTAAGCGATCGCTTGGTAGAAGCTTTAGAAAAATATGGTGGCAAGCTGCTGATGCGCCATAGTGTAGAGAAAATTTTAGTTGAAAACGGCAAAGTTAAAGGTGTTTTGGTGCGCAACCAAAAAACTAAAGAAGTAGGGACAGAACTCGCTGACGAGATCGTGGCTAACGTTACGGTACAAAACTTAGTTCAGTTGTTGGGTAGAAATGCCCCCCAAGGTTACAAGCAACGTGTCGATAAATTACCCGAAGCATCAGGGGCTTTTGTCGTGTATCTAGGTGTAGATGAAACAGCGATTCCGCCAGGATGTCCGCCACACTTGCAATTCATGTA
Organism: Chroococcidiopsis sp.; assembly: GCF_051657925.1. Classification (NCBI taxonomy): domain Bacteria; kingdom Bacillati; phylum Cyanobacteriota; class Cyanophyceae; order Chroococcidiopsidales; family Chroococcidiopsidaceae; genus Chroococcidiopsis; species Chroococcidiopsis sp. The sequence continues at coordinate 24,963 of NZ_JBOFLP010000102.1, read as the reverse complement.
CGATCGTAATGGAGCAATCGGGGAAAATAATTCTTTATTTGTCTCCGTCAGTCGAGCGGGAGACGGACGCGCCCCAGAGGGAAAAGGTACGATTATTGCTTCATCTTTTGTCGATCCGAAACCTTGGTGGCGCAGTGAAGATTATGAGGCAATGAAGGAAAAATCTACTCGGGAAGCGATCGCCCGTTTGGGACAATTCTTTCACCTCACGCCAGAAACGATATTACACCAGGAAGCAGCGACACCACGCACGTTTGCCCGTTATACAGCACGCGATCGCGGTATAGTAGGCGGGATCGGTCAGAGAGTCCCGACATTTGGACCCTTTGGTTTTGCCAACCGCACGCCTGTCAAAAATTTGTGGTTAGTCGGCGACTCTACCCATCCAGGAGAAGGCACAGCAGGCGTAAGTTATTCAGCTTTAACGGTGGTGCGGCAAATTGAGGCAATGCAGTAGCGAGTATGGGGCGAATTACATTCGCCTAGATGTAAGAAAAATTTGATACCGAGGCGCGATCGTTCCGTTCTTGACAGCAGTTAACATATGAAAGCGAGAAGCCCTTCAGCCTGCTGCAAATAATTGAGCATGACTAGCCAAAACAACTCAGATAATAACAATAAGGCATCATCTCCAAATCCAGAGATTGTGACTCAATCTCGATCGTCTTTGGATCTAGATGATTTCCAAGACAACGATATATCGAATGAGAACTTGGCAACTCAGCAAGCACTCGCAGCGATTGCCGCAATTCATGCCCAACAACAATCGACTTCTGCATCAAATCTAATCGTCAAACGCACGAGTTGGCGCACGGCACATCCCAGGGCTTCTTTACTCACCTTAGTCGCGATCGCGCTGATTTGTGTCGGACTGTACTTAAATAACTTTTTATGGCTTGGCTGGATAGGGACGCTGCTAGCGTTGTTACTTTCGCTGGGGGTACTTTTACCTTGGACGATAAAAGCAGTATCAGACATATTTTCCCCCCTAGAGCGATCGCTATTTGTGGCTGGAGTTGGTTTATCGATCGCCTTAATCGGCTTATTTCGATTTGGAAATATTGGTCGTGCGATTATCGATTGGGCGACAAAATTAAATTGGGATGCGATCGGGGCATTAGGTGAAGTTTTTGGCGCGTTAGGACAAATTTTAATCGCAATTATTGCCGTTTATGTAGCTTGGCGACAATATGTAATTTCCAAAGACTTGACAATTCAACAAAACCTGCTGACAGTACAGCAAAACTTAATTACCCAGCAGCAAACCATCGATTCTTACTTTCAGGGAATCTCCGATTTGGTCTTAGATGATGAGGGAATGTTAGAAGATTGGCCCCAAGAACGGGCGATCGCTGAAGGGCGTACGGCTGCTATTTTTAGTAGCGTCGATGCTAGCGGTAAAGCAAAAATCCTCCGCTTTTTATCCCAATCTAAGTTACTTACCCCTTTACAGCGCGATTTCCGCTTGGGACGGGCTATTCTCAATGGTGAAGGTGGATACTCTGAAGATCGTCATTACGGCATCCGAGTCATTGACTTAGGCGTGATGCTAGCTAGAGCCGATCTTTCTAATACCGATTTGCGCTGGACAGATCTCTCAGAAGCTAACTTAATTGGGGCAAATCTCAGCAATTGCGACTTAGTCAAAGCCAATCTTTCCCGCACAATTTTGTATGAAGCCCAATTAGTTGATGCCGATTTTAAAGGTACGCGCTTATTTTATGGCGATGCCCAAACCGCTACACCCCGCAGTCGCAATATTGCTCCCAACCACGAAACAGGAGAACAGACGGGGGCAGTCATTGAGAATGCCGATTTTACCGATGCCCAGCGCATGTCTGAATCCTTACGTTATTACTGCTGCGCTTGGGGAGGAGAAAAAACCAGAGCCACCATTCCTGGTGGCTGTGAAGGGATTCCAAATAAATTGGGACGATAGCAGAACGCAGTAAGGGCGCACAGCTGTGCGCCCCTACAAATTTGTCATTAACTAAAATGTTTAATAATCGCGTCGGCAAATTCAGAACATTTCAGTGGTTGAGCTGGAGGTTCCATCAATCGCGCTAAATCGTAGGTGACTTCACGATTGGCGATCGCATCTCCAATTCCTTTCTTGATTAATTCTGCTGCTTCTTGCCAACCCATATATTCCAACATCATTACGCCTGAAAGAATTACCGAGCCAGGATTGATTCTGTCGAGTCCGGCGTGTTTTGGTGCAGTGCCGTGAGTCGCTTCAAAAATAGCGCACTCGTCGCCAATATTCGCTCCTGGACCCATCCCTAAGCCGCCGACAACCGCTGCTGCTGCGTCGGATAGATAGTCTCCATTCAAATTCATAGTAGCCAGAATGGAGTATTCATCGGGTCGGGTTTGGATTTGTTGGAAAATACTATCGGCAATGCGATCGTTGACCATAATTTTATGTTTCCATTGACCGTTACCGTGCGTTTCCCAAATTTGGCTCAACACCGCTTCGACTTCCTGGCAAATTTGGGCTTTTTTATCGGCAGTCAAAGCATTGTAGCCAGGTTCGATCTGTCGGGCGTTGTCTTCTGTACTGAGGTCTGGGTTGTGTTCTTTGTTGCCAAGAATCCAAGATTCGCGTTCGGTGATGCACTCGTTGCGAAACTCAGATGTTGCCAATTCGTAACCCCAATCGCGAAAAGCGCCTTCGGTGTATTTCATAATGTTGCCCTTATGTACCAAAGTCACCATTTGTTTATTTGGGGGCAACCGCAGGGCGTGTTTAATCGCGCGTCTGACTAAGCGTTGAGAACCAGTCTTGCTGATGGGCTTGATGCCAATTCCTGCATCGAGGGGAATTTGTTTTTTACCGTGTTCGGGGGTAGCAGGGATGAGATCTTCATTCAAGATTTTAATCAGGCGATCGCCAATTTCGCTTCCCTGCCGCCACTCAATGCCCAAATAAATATCTTCCGTATTTTCGCGATAAATAATCACATCCAGCTTTTCTGGATTTTTGTGCGGGGAAGGCGTTCCAGGATAGTAACGACAGGGGCGAACGCAGGCATACAAATCGTTGATTTGGCGTAGTGCTACGTTGAGCGATCGAATACCACCACCAATCGGTGTCGTGAGCGGACCCTTAATTGCCACGCCAAATTCTTTGATTGCCTGGAGTGTATCTTCAGGCAAATATTGGTATGTGCCGTATACTTCGCAAGCTTCATCTCCAGCGTAGACTTTAAACCAGTCGATCTGTCTTTTGCCCTGATAGGCAGTTTGTACGGCAGCATCCATCACCTTTTGGGCGGCGGGCCAAATATCTACCCCCGTACCATCTCCGCGAATGAAGGGGATAATTGGATTATCGGGAACGATTGGTTCGCCATTACTGAAGGTAATTCGAGAACCAGTAGTAGGAGGAGTGATCTTCTCGTACATGGATTGCTACACCAGGAGTCTAGAAACTTTTATTTTGCCATCTGACGATGCTGTTATGGAACGCTAGCAGATTTTGACTCAAGGAAATGTAATCAGCGAGCAGGGAGTAGGGAGCGCACGAGCAGAGGGGCAGAGGGGCAACTACCAACTACCAACTACCAACTACCAACTACCATCATTGCTAACTTACAACTTACGACTTCAGTTGACTTCTCCGTAATATAGTTAAAATTAGCGATCGGTGCTGAACTTTGTGCGTTTCTAGTGAGAGCATGACTAACCCAACCACGACATCAGATACTCCCATTGACTTTTCTGCTCTCCGCTTGCAGCTTTCGTCTGGGTCGGAAAAAGTTCAACAGCAACTCATTCAACAGCTAGCAACACTGGGCGAGTCAGGCTTAGAAGTATTGATGGACTTTTTGCTACAATGCCGCGATCGCCTACCGACTTGGATTGATGGCAAAATCTACCAAATCCTCTATCGTTCCGAGTTTTCTCCGGCACAGGAATTTTTGCAAACTCACTTTCCCACTGGAATTGTGACGCTGCGATCGCAATCTAATATCGATTACAGTTCCCTACAACAATTGTTGATTGAGGGAGACTTCCAAGCAGCAGACCGCGTGACGCTACAAAAACTTTGCGAACTGGCTGGTGCAACTGCCGTACAGCGCAAGTGGCTATATTTTACAGAAGTCGAAAGATTTCCTATTCTCGATCTGCAAACTGTCGATACCCTCTGGTCAGTTTATTCCGAAGGAAAATTTGGCTTTTCCGTGCAGCGAGGACTCTGGTTAACTTTAGGCAAAAACTGGGAAAAACTATGGGTAAAAATTGGCTGGAAAAACGGTAACACCTGGACGCGCTACCCTGATGGATTTACCTGGAGCCTTGATGCTCCTGTAGGACACCTACCCTTGTCAAATCAGCTACGCGGCAATCGTGCGATCGCAGCACTATTTTCCCATCCAGCCTGGGGAAAAAGGGAGCAGGGAGCAGTTATCAGTGACCAGTGACCAGTGACCAGTTAACAATCCACTACACCCCACACTTCCCACACCTCCCACACTCCCCACACCACGCACCACCCAATTACCAACTCCTTAAGAGTTAGCAAAATGTTTCTGTGATGAATTGTTGATCCTGAACAAAAATCGGGAATCTTAAGTCTAGTAGATATCCCTGAAATCAGGGTTAGATACAGCACAACATTGATATTGCAGTTCGATCGCTTTCTTGCAGTGTAAGGTGGATTGGTAAATGGTGGAGCCAGAAAACAAATTAGTGTGTCGAGGGGATGCTGGCGTAGATCCAATGATAGATCGGCGCATGAAAGCTTTGTCAGAACTGGGTTTGTTGGCAGCTCAAACTACGCCAGTTTTTGAGGAAGCAACTCAAACCGCTGCCCACCTGCTAGAAGTACCGATCTGCATTTTGGGCTTTTTAGACCGCAATCGCCACGTATTTAAATCGGCAGTGGGTTTGTCGCGTTTGGGGCTGATGAACCCGCTAGCGCAGGAAAGACAGTTACCAATCCACGAATCTTTTTGCACCCAAGTTGTCGAAACGAGCCAAATCGTTAACGTTGGTGATACCCGCGCTCATCCTGCCTTTACCAACAGCGTCCTAGTCCAGCGTTACGGTATTCTTGCTTACCTGGGAGTTCCATTGATTGACTCCTCCGGTTTATGCTTGGGTGCGATCGCGGTGATGGATTTAGAACCTCGCAATTTCAGCATCCAACAGATGAAATTTCTCGAACTCATGGCTCGTTGGAGTATGAGTGAATTCGAGCGCAATCGCCTGCTCAAAATGCAACAGTTGGAGCCACTAGAGCAGGGGGCGATCGAGATTGCACCGCAAATTCTCAACCCTGCACCAGCAATTTCTTTCTCTCCCTCTACTGCCTTACCAGAAGCCCTTTCCATTGTCCAAGTTAAACTCAAGTTGCTAGAGCAGCTCACCCAAGAACTCAGAACTCCTTTAACATCAATTCTAGGAATGGCAAATGTCGTAGGACGAGAAATTTACGGTCCTCTGACGACGAAACAGAAAGAATATCTCGAAATTATTCAAAATAGCGGTCGATATCTCCTCTCCCTAGTTAATGAAGTTTCTCAATTGGGAGTTGTAGAGGAATATTCCCTGAGCCTCAATTTAACGACTGTCGATATCGAAATGCTCTGCCAGCAGGTACTCAATACCTTAGATGAGGTTGCCAAACGCAAAGAACAAAAATTACGACTATCGCTGGAGCCTGCTAAAAGTCGAATGTGGGTGCTGGATAAAGACAAGGTGAGACAGCTGATATATCACCTGATATCGAGTATGATTCAAGCTGCTACAAGTGGGAGTGCGATCCGCATTCACATTTCCTATAAAGGCAACTCTATGCTCGATCGCGTGGGTGAAATGATGGGACAAAGCAATCTTTTGAATCTAGCAATTTCAGTTTCTCATCCTTGGTTAGGAGAAGGATTAACCCCCGTCGATCCCTACTTAGGAGAAATTTCTGCTTTTCATGCTGCTCGTACTGGCGATGAAAGGCAGGAGTCAAAAAGCAAGAGGTCAATGCACGAGCATGACAATCGTGGGGAAGACAAGACAGAATTAGTCAATGTCAATAGCTTCAATCGTTCTTGTGAAAGCCTACGCTTGCTGCTCAGCCGTGCTTTAGCAGAACTACACGGTGGTCAAATTGATATTTTAGGGACTCCAGAATCTGGCTATCGTTATGTTGTCAGTCTTCCTGAGCTAACATTGGCGCAAGCTAATACCGAAATTTAACTTTATTCAGTTTGAGGCGATCGCACTTTCATCTGAAGTAAAAATGCGATCGGCTTTAAAACTTATACAGTCGTTAACCTTAGCAATGTTCCTTATTGGCGTTGCCAAACTTTAATATAATCAATGTCAAAATAGCTAGGAAACGGCGTGGAGTCGTCTGGAAGCTTATTCGTCCAAATCGGACCAATTGCTAGAGTCGATAAAATATACATTGGTTGTTGCGGAATATTTTCGCTGTTTGTATAGCGCATTCGCTCTACTCCATCTACGTACCAAATCATCACATTTGGCTCCCATAGCACTGCGTAAACGTGGTAGTTTTCTGAGAAATCAAAGTTGTTACCCCACGATAAAGATGAGTATGTTGGCTTGCCTTTATCATTTATATAGTGCAAGACCATCAGCACGCTTTTCATATCTGAACCAACAAACTCCGCGATGTTCACTTCTGGAGGCCAGTTTCTATTCTCTGCGGCAAGCCACATGGTAGGCCAAAAACCCCTACCTTTAGGTACTTTGGCTCGTATTTCTACAAAGCCGTACTGAAATGCATACCTTTGATGGGAAGAAATCATACCAGATGTGTACTGAAATGTTGCATTGTAAGCATTCCAAATGCGTTTTTGAGTACGTATACGCAAAATTCCATTTTGTACCAACACTTCCTCTGGTAAAAACCATTGGATTTCTTGCGCTCCATGATTAGCGCACCCCGCTCCCAAATGCCACCAATAGCAAGTATCCCATTTGAGCAGATCGAGAGATGTACCGTTGAATTCATCCTCGAATACTACCTGCCAGTTATCTGCCCGCACGACAGATGGGCTGAATAATGTGGTTGCGATAATAGCAAAACTAAGCAAAGTTGGTCGAACGCTCTTTCGCAACCAAAAGCTGTGTTTCATATTTGTAGAACATTGGCAAAGTTAATTTCGGTCAATTGACTTCATTTCGTGTTTAACACTTGGTTGTCAATTGCCCTTTAAGAATTTGGTAAGATTTTATATTTACGATTAGTAATTTGGCAATATCCTCGCGCTACTAGCGATACTTTATTTTGCTGTTACGGGTAGATTTTTTCTCCGAAACGCACTGCATTTTTTATAGGTAATAGCTTTAAAACTTAGGAAATATTGGAGCCAGATTGACAAACCTATAACTATACTTTAAACATATCTATTCGAGATGTATTGTTGTTGACTTTTTCAATGATTCATATCTGTCTGTAGATATATCTTTATACTGGCTATAGCCAACCAAAAAATTGTAGAGAAAAACTCCACTGCGTGGACATAAGTAGCCCTCGATCGTTTCTATAAATCAAACAAACTGCTAGGTAAGCGATCGCGCGTGACTGAGAGGACTCAGCATTCACTTAGCAACTTACAAGTACTAATGGATACTACTAGAAATGTATTCAATGACAATCGTAAACTTGTAGAAATAATTGTGACTGACATTGTGTATTAAGCTAAGGCAAATAAAATTCGCGATCGCGGTCAGTCAAGTCAGCCTAACGTTGACTTAAGATAGACCAATCTCTATCCCGCAGCTCATGCTTATGAATTCAGTTTGGCAGCAATTTACTTTGTCTAGCTTGCCGCTGCAAGAATGGCGACGTGCAAGCTACTTACACCGTTCTGTTGTGGGGCTATTTAGTACTTGGCGACAGGGTAGCTGGCTGATGCAATGGTCGGAAGCCCTGGCAGCTCTACTAGTGAGTTTGGTCTTTGCGCTTGCGCCATTTGTCTCCAACGACCTCATTGGCGTGTTACTCTTTGCTTGTGCTAGCTTCTGGGTACTGCTGACCTTGACAGACGAACGGCGTTATGCTCCAGAGCGTGCCAATACTCTGACTCCAATTCATTTGTTGGTATTGCTCTACTGGGGCATCTCTACAGTAGCTACGGCATTATCGCCCGTCAAAGCCGCTGCTTTCATAGGTTGGCAAAAGCTAACGCTATATTTAGTGCTGTTTGCTTTGGCTGCAAGGATTTTGCGATCGCCCCGCATTCGTTCTTGGCTGATTACCCTCTACCTCCATGTAGCGCTGATCGTTAGCATTTACGGTTTGCAGCAGTGGTTTTATGGGGCAAATGCTCTTGCTACTTGGGTAGATACTCAATCTAATCTCACTCGTATTACCCGCGTTTACAGCTATCTCGGTAATCCTAACTTGCTAGCTGGTTATCTACTACCAGCCGTGGTTTTGAGTCTGGTTGCTGTCTTTGCTTGGCAGCGCTGGGTTCCCAAGTTGCTAGCACTAACAATGTTCGTTGTCAATAGTGCCTGTCTCGTTCTCACCTTTAGTCGTGGTGGTTGGATGGGATTACTCGTAGCAATTTTTGCCGTGTTAGTACTATTGGTGTATATGTTGAGCATCCATTTACCCCCATTTTGGCGTACTTGGTCGCTACCATTGCTCATCGGTGGCGTGGCGCTGCTGTTAACAAGTGGGGTGTTGTTTGTCGAACCAATCCGCGATCGCTTTTTGAGTATCTTCGCCGGAAGGGGTGACAGCAGCAACAATTTTCGCATCAACGTGTGGATAGCAGTGATTGAGATGATTAAAGACCGTCCCATTTTAGGGATCGGTCCTGGGAACACTGCCTTTAACAAAATTTATCCGCTTTACCAATTGCCTCGTTACAATGCCCTAAGTGCCTACTCGATCTTGTTGGAAGTAGCCGTAGAAACTGGTTTTGTTGGTTTAGCTTGCTTGTTGTGGTTGCTAGTTGTCACCTTCAACTCAGGGCTGCAACAACTGCGCCGTTTGCGGCAAACTGGCAGTCGAGAAGCATTTTGGTTGATTGGGGCGATCGCGGCTTTATTCGGAACTCTGGTTCACAACATTGCCGATACTGTCTGGTATCGTCCTGAAATCAACACGATTTGGTGGTTTATGGTAGCGATTATTGCTAGTTATTATGCTGCCCCAGTCACGCGATCGGATCTTTTGGCTAATTCCTCTTTCGATCGCGGTTCGGATAGCTAATCTCGGTTAAGGCAAGATCCCCCCTAACCCCCCTTTTGAAGGGGGGAATTCAAAGCCCCCTTTTGAAGGGGGTTGGGGGATCTGCCCGCTAGGAAGATCGTTAAAAATCAACAACAGTCATCCTCTTTTCCCAAAAAGGCAGTAAAACAATACAGTAATACAACCGGATTGAGATCGAGCTGTGGGAAAAATGCAATTGATGGATAGACTGCGCTTGGGTGCGGCTGTATTGACAGCAAAAACCGTGACATTTGGGGTGCGATCGCTACGTCTAGGTGCGGCTAGCGTTTTACCAGGAGAAATTGCCCGTCGTCTTCAGCCAAAATTGTTGCAACTGCTGAGTTGTCAGGTGAAGCAAGGAGTGATTCTCATTGCAGGGACGAACGGTAAAACTACCACATCCCTGCTGCTACGCACGATGTTAGAACGTCAAGGTTGGCGAGTTGTCCACAATGCAGCGGGGGCGAATTTAGAAAATGGTTTGATGACAGCGCTGTTACAAAATACTAATCCCATCGGTACGCTAGATGCAGATTTTGCCATTTTGGAAGTAGACGAAAATATCGTTCCTAAGGTGTTAGCACCCCTGAAACCTCGGCTAATTCTGGCGTTAAACTTGTTTCGCGATCAGCTCGATCGCTACGGGGAAGTCGATACAATTAGCAGGCGTTGGGGACAGGCGATCGCACCTCTACCGTCAGAAACTATTATCGTTGCCAATGCTGACGATCCTACCTTGGCTTACATGGGGCAACAACTCAATCAAAATGTCTTATTTTTCGGACTGAGCGAACCAGAACATTATCTTGATGAAATTCCCCATGCTGTAGACTCAATTTATTGTCCCAGTTGCGGTACTCGCCTGGTTTATCAAGGGGTTTATCTTTCACACCAGGGAGATTATAACTGTCCTAACTGTGGTTTTCACAAACCATCTCTGGCGATCGATAGTCGGGAATGGGAGCAAATTTTAATTGGGTTGTATAACAAATACAATACTCTAGCGGCGGTGTTAGCAGCACAGCAACTTGGCGTAGATGCAGCGATAATCCGCGATACTATAGCTAACTTTCAGGCGGCTTTCGGACGGGCTGAGGAGTTGCAAGTTCGCGGTAAACACGTCCGCATTCTCTTATCTAAAAACCCTGTGGGGATGAATGAGACAATTCGGGCAGTGAATGAGGTAAGAGGCGAGAGGCAAATAGAAGCCCAATCGCGTCAACTTGCGCCTGTGTTGATGGTTTTGAATGACAGAATACCCGATGGTACGGATGTTTCGTGGATTTGGGATGTGGATACAGAAAAGTTAGTCGAACGAGGAGGGACTTTAATAGTCAGTGGCGATCGCGTTTACGATATGGCTTTGCGTTTGCGTTACAGTCAACCGCAGATAGATAGCAAAATGAATTTGGTTGTGAAGGAAGATTTAAAAGAGGCGATCGCGACTGCGCTAGCACAAACTCCAGCAAATGAGACTTTACACATTTTGCCTACATATTCTGCCATGTTGGAAGTGCGGGAGATTTTGACGGGAAGAAAGATTTTGTAAGTAGTCATTTGTCATACCCTTCGGGAAGGGCTTCGCCCTACGTCATTGGTCATTGGTTAGCAGTTGTTGCTCCCCTGCTTCCTGCTCCCTGCTCGTGCGCTCCCTGCTTCCTGTCAACTGATAACGGATAACTGACTATGCCTTTATCTCAATCGGAAAAAGATTTAGCTGCCGAGCTTGATTATGATGAGTTTGTTTTAGAGGCAATTCAGCAAGAATGTCAAGTCAAAATGCAGAAAATTCTTTTAAAACAAGAGGTGTATCTCAAAGATAGCGAATTGAGTTGTGTAAATGAAATTTTGCCAGCTTACTATCTCGAATTTGAGCAAGATGTTTACGGAGTCTACAACTATGGAGGCAATCTTTTAGTAGAAGGCTTATCTATTCTCATCCCATCTTACGTAGATTATCGGGATATTTTTATCAAGCTAAAACACTTATTGAATCCACACGGCTATCTGACAATCTGCGAAAATCGAGTTGGTTTGACTCCAGAGAAAAACAGGTTGAACCAATATATTTCTAGAGTTTTAAATTATGTCACACAAGCAGAGTTAAGAATTGCAGTTTTTAAGGGTGAAGAACCTTGGGATATTATTAAGATTCATCAGACTAATGGGTGGAATTATGATATTTCTCCTAAAGACATAATTAATAAATTAAAATCATGGCAAGAAGTAAGTGAATTTGAAATTATATTTGCTAGTAAAAGTAGCTTAAGTCTAGAATTCGTACGACCACCTACAGATATTGAAAAATTTGCTAAAGACGTAGCTGAATTTTGTCCCGATCTCCAAAATACTCAGCTAGTTGCAAGCAAGATTGAGAAGTATAAAAGTCTTTATTTAATCTGGAATTGAGCAAGAAATATATATGAGTGTGGAAGATATGGAAATTACAATTGGCTGGTTATATCCAACTTTAATGAGTACCTATGGCGATCGCGGTAATGTTATTTGTATCCAGCGGCGCTGTGAATGGCGCAACTATACGGTGAAAATATTGCCTTTAGATCGAGATTCTACGGCTCAAGATTTTTACCAAGTCGATATCCTCGTCGGTGGTGGCGCACAAGATAGACAGCAAGAAATTGTCATGCGCGACTTGCGCGGTGCTAAAGCTGAGGCGTTACGAGAAAAAATCGAAACTGGTACGCCAGGAATTTTTACATGTGGTGCGCCGCAATTATTAGGACATTACTACGAACCAGGTGAAGGACAACGAATTGAGGGACTGGGATTATTTGATTTTGTTTCTATCCATCCCGGGTTAAATGCGCGTCGCTGTATTGGGAATTTAGTTATTGAAGTGACAGCTAAAAAGTTAGCGCAGGAATTAGTAGCAATGACAGGTTCACCACCCTACTTAATTGGTTTTGAGAATCATGGCGGACGCACAAAATTAAGTCAAGTGGAAGCATTAGGACGGGTAATATATGGTTTAGGAAATAATGGCGAAGATGGTACAGAAGGAGCAGTTTATCAAAATGCGATCGCGACTTATTCGCATGGTCCCCTGTTACCTAAAAATCCATTTTTAGCTGATTGGTTGATTCAAACTGCATTGAGACAAAAATATCAAGAATCAATTGCACTTGCACCTTTAGATGATACTTTGGCTAACCAAGCACGGGAAGCAATGTTCAAGAAACTGCGCATAAATCTGCCAACCTTGGTTAAACAGTAGGGTGGATTAATTAACGCACCTACTTAATCGAGAATTAGGCGCGATCGCTTGAATCGTTTTATGGCTATGAATAGGAGTCCTAGATTAGCGATCGCCAACACCAAGAAAACAATTAAAATTACGTGAGTCAAATTAGTATTTTGTGCCGATCTCAAAAGACTTGTTTGTAATTGAGTTGGAATTAGGCTCAAACTCAAAAGTGGAATCCAAGTTAGAGCAATAGAAACAAAAGCTAATTGTTGGGCTGCTTGTTTGACTGTGGGACTGCGGAGAGAGACAATGACACCTATACTTGCCATAGCTGTAGCTGTCAAAATTCCCAATCCAATTCCAGTTAAAGTTATGCCTATCGGATAGAGTAAAATTGCTCCTGTGTTATGAGTTAAATTAACAGCTATCAATCCTGTTAGTAAGACTATTACCGTTAACAATAAACCATAGATAACAACTGTAATAATTTTACCGAATAGAATTGCTGCTTCTGATAGAGGACTTGCCAATAAAGTTTCTAAAGTATGTCTCTCTCTTTCTCCAGCAAAACTATCAGCAATAAGCGCCATAACTGGTAGAGTTGGTAGCCAACCCCAATAAGCAATTGTAAAGGGAGAGTCTACCCAAAATGTACCAATTTGAATGGGCATAAGCAAGCCGAATATTAAGATTAAAGGTAGCCAACTTAAAATCGTTGTTTTGAGGCTACCGCGCTGAAACAAAAGTTCGCGCCACTCTTTCCAAATGACAGTCCAAATATCGGTCATCATAACAAATATGGTCGCTCGACCTCGAACATTTATGGGCGAATAGAATTCGCGACTACACAGACAAAACCCGCCGGCGCGGGTTTTAATATCTGTTAGTTTATCTGAGAGTCCGCGGAGGCGGACTTCACCTGTATAGCCGCGACTTCTAGTCGCCCTAAGCACTAGTAGCGCGATCTGTTAAACGAGTTAACACCTGATTAGAACGCTCGACAAAAGATTTCATTCCTTCAGCATTAAAGCCTTTTTGTGCCATCAATGCTAAGTCATAAACGTGTTGACAAATTGAATTAGCTAATTCGGCACTAGGCGATTGTCCTTCCCCTTGGATAATACTGCCTTGGCTGAGACTAACTAAATTTTGAATCAGCGGATGAGCCGTATTAACTAGCAAAATATGATCGTCAGGAAACTGGGCTGTTTGCTGCTGGACGAAGGCACTCATTTCTTGAATGCGACGCATATATTCAGGTAACAATACCATTGCTGGCGGCGTACCTTGGGGATCGTCAGATTTTAATGCTTCGGTACGGATATTGAGTTTGGGTTTATTCAAGGCTTTTTCAAATAATTCCTTGATTAATTCGCTGCGAGTTTTGTTTGTAGTCGGATCGACAATTTCTCCAGCTTTATCTTTGTCGAGTAAGGTTTGATCCAGATCGGAATCAACGCGAGAGAATTTAACGTCTGAATACTCTCTTTCTAGGAAAGAAATAAAGTGAGTATCGATAAAGGAATCCATAAATAGGACTTCTAAACCCTGTTTCTTATGCAGTTCTACATAAGTAGCTTGGGTAACTTCATCGGTGCAGTAGTAAACGCGATTCTCGTGACGTGATTTGTTGCGTTCCAGATATTCTTTCAGCGTGGTGTATGGGGAGTGGGTAGGGGCAGGTTTAGAAACCTGCCCGTACGGGAGTTGGGAGTCGGGAGTAGATTCTGCTGGTTGTACGTCTTGCCATGCGTCTCCCTCTTCTGCTTGCACCTGTACGGCTGGCGTTTCTGTCGCAGGTGAGGTACTATGCGCCCCTACAGGTGTTTCGTAGGTAGTGCGGTAGATGACGATATCTTCGACTTGCTTTTTGAATTTCTCGTCGTTGAGAGAGCCAAACTTGACGAACGTACCCACGTCTTGCCAGACTTTGATATATTCTTCGCGACTATCGCGGTAAAGTTCTTTCAAGCGATCGCCGACTTTACGAGAAATATAATCGGCAATTTTCCTGACCGTCCGGTCTGTTTGCAAGGCGCTGCGGGAGACATTGAGAGGAATATCTGTGCTGTCAATCACTCCCCGCATTGGTAGTAAGAATCGCGGGATAATCTCTTCGCAATGGTCGCTGACAAAGACTTGGTTGCAGAATAGTTTGATCTGTCCTTGAGTGACATCCACATCCGGTCTGAGTTTAGGAAAATACAAAATCCCGTTGAGGATGAAAGGATAGTCGGTGTTAAGATGCACCCACAACAGGGGTTCTTCCTGAAAAGGATATAGGTAGCGGTAAAATTCCAAATAATCTTCTTTGGTAAGATTATTTGCCGACTCTCGCCAAGGTGCTTTTTGCTGGTTGATAACCTCCCCATTCAGTTTGATGGGAACGGGCAGAAAATCGCAATAAGTCTTGACAAGTTGCTTGATGCGTGCATCTTCTACATACTCCTGCTCGTCTTCCATTAAGTGCAGGGTAATAGTCGTACCGCGATCGCTGCGAGATGAGTCTTCTAAAATAAACTCTGGGGAACCATCGCAACTCCAATGGACGGCTGGCGCACCTGCTTGGTAAGACAGAGTATCGATCTCAACTTTTTGCGCCACCATAAAGGAAGAGTAGAAACCCAAGCCGAAATGACCGATAATCTGCTGGTCAGATTTTCCCTCGTACTTGTGAATAAATTCTTCTGCACTAGAGAAAGCCACCTGATTGATATATTTCTTGACTTCCTCCGCCGTCATCCCAATACCGTTGTCGCTGATGGACAGAGTTTTGCGATCTTTGTCTATAGCAATTTGAATCTCTGGTTCGCCAATCTCGCCGGAATACTCCCCAGCACGGGATACCATTTTGAGCTTTTGGATAGCATCAACTGCGTTAGAGATCAATTCCCGCAAGAAAACCTCATGGTCGGAGTAGAGAGATTTCTTAATAATGGGGAAAATATTCTCAGTGTGGATGCTGATTGTGCCTTGTTCCCGCATACTAAATCAGTGTTGTGGTGAAATGTTCTTTAATCAGGATCTTAATGGCTTAAACCACGCGATCGCTCTTTACTTAACTAAAGATTCCCCCCAACGCCAATTCGGTTTACCCTACCTATTTTTGGATAAGGGAGACAATTCAAGGCGCGATTTACAATAAACGCTGCGCTACACTTCGTGAACGCAATTCGCAACTACTGCTGTACGGGCGGGTTTTGACCAAAAATTTCTCGCCGCCAGCCGTGAATCTCTTACTAAACCCGCCCCTACGATTTTCTGATAACTGACAACTGATATGAAGGACATGCAACGCGAATTTACCAGTCGTGAAGAACTGGTAGCCTACTTAAAAGAACAATTTCCTACTACTGCTAGCCGAGATGACTCAATTAGCGAAACTGTGGGGGGACGCAAAGCTGCTGAAGAAGCTTTACAAACAGTAGATGCAGCCCGTTACGCCAAAACTCGCAACTTTCTCACGGGTGCGGTAACTCGTCTCTCGCCCTATCTTCGCTATGGAGTTTTGAGTCTCGCTGATGTTAAGAAATATGTCCTAAACAAAATTCAGCAGCCAGATGAAGCAACAAAATTAATTAACGAACTTGGCTGGCGCGACTATTGGCAACGCCTATATGTCAAATTAGGAAATGGAATTTGGGAAGATCGAGAAGAATATAAAACTGGTTACACTACCAAAGAGTACGCCCCCGAACTACCAGAAGACATCGCCACAGGGACGACGGGGCTAGTTTGTATCGACAGTTTCAGTCAACAAATGCGCCAGACAGGGTATCTACACAACCACGCCCGTATGTGGATGGCTGCTTATATGGTGCATTGGCGACGCATCCGCTGGCAAGTTGGGGCAATATGGTTTCTCGAACACTTGTTAGATGGCGATCCGGCGAGTAACAATATGTCTTGGCAATGGGTAGCGAGTACCTTTAGCCACAAACCCTATTTCTTTAACCGCGAAAACTTGGAACGTTATACGAATGGTATTTACTGTCGCGAATGTCCCCTCCACGGACATTGTGACTTTGAAGGCAGTTACGAACAAATAGAACAGCGATTGTTTCCCAAAGCAGAATTTAACAAACAACCCAACAGTCAAAGTTGGCAACGCGGGAAAAAAAGGCGATAGGAATCGCAAGTGGTAGGGGCGGGTTTAGCAGAAGATTCACGGATTGCGATCGTCAATCCAGGTTCAAAACCCGCCCGTACAGCAATCGTAGGGGCGGGTTTAGCAAGCATATTCACGGATTGTGACAATCAATCCAGGTTCAAAACCCGCCCACAGGAGTCAGGAAATTACCCATTACCCATTACCATGAGTCAACCTATTATTTGGATACACGGAGATTGCTTGAGTCCAAAAAATCCTGCACTGCAAGAATATCCCAATTCGCCTGCAATTTGGGTCTGGGATGAGGCTTTAATTGAGGAGTGGCAATTGAGTTTGAAACGGATTGCTTTTATTTATGAGTGTTTGCTAGAGTTACCTGTTGTGATTAGACGAGGTGATGTGGCGAAAGAAGTGTTAGTTTTTGCCAAAGAACATAAGGCTGATTCAATTGTGACAGCGAATAGTCCTAGTCCCAGATTTGAAACAATCTGCAATGAAATTGAGCGATCGCTAAAACTAGAAGTTTTTGAAGTCGAGCCATTTTTCGAGTATGACGGCTACATCGATCTAAAACGATTTTCTCGATATTGGAAAGTAGCAGAAAGATATGTTTATGAATGAGGGTGCGTCAATTAACACACCCTACGAATCCTATATTTATAGAAATGAATGGGCATCTTGTAAAGCAAAACGAACTCTTATATCACTTGCCACCCGTGAAAGTTACCCCTTGAATGAAGTAGCGATTAAAAAAAGCATAAATTAATAGTGCAGGTAAAGTGAATACCATAGACGCAGCCATAATGTAATTCCAATAACTAATGTATTGTCCTTTGAATGTATTCAAACCCAAGGGTAAAGTAAACATTTCTGGGGTGGAAATAATCATTAATGGCATTAAAAAGTTATTCCACGAACCTAAAAATATAAATATAGTTTGGGCTGCTAAAGCTGGTCTAGCTAAAGGTAAGACAATCTGAAAGAAAGTTTCTAAGTAACCCAAACCATCTAAGGCAGCAGCTTCTTCTAATTCCTTAGGAAAGTTAACAAAAAACTGCCGCATCATAAAGATGAAAGTCGCATTGACAATATTCGGAACAATTAATCCCTGATATGAATTTAACCAGCCTAAAGATTTTAGAATTAAAAAACTAGGAATTAGCGTGACTTGAGCTGGAACCATTAAAAATGCTAAGATACTGAAAAATAGGATCTGATTTCCCTTAAATGGAATACGCGCAAGAGCATAACCAGCCATTGAGTTAAATAAAAGATTAAAAATAGTGACAGTGCTAGCAACTACAACACTATTAAATAGCCAACGACCAAATAATGGTTCTTCTAGAAAAATCTTTTGATAATTTTCTAAAGTAAAGTTTTGCGGAATCAAGTTCAAGCCGCCAGCAATAATTTCAGGCAAGGGTTTAAACGAAGCAGAAAGCGCCCAAGCAAAGGGTAAAAAAGTCGCGATCGCATAGATAATTAAAATCGCATATAAAATTGGGATAAAAGATATCTTTTTATCTGCCTTCATCTACATCTCCTTTGACAAGGCTTACACCTATATCCGCAATGATTTTTCTTAAATACATACTCAGAATCTATCTGACAATATATCAAAAATACCTATTTAACCGCGTTTATCTACAGGGGGCAATTCTAGACTAAAATTTTGACAATAAAACTTAAAAGTCAATTGAAAAAACTAGTGAAGTTGCTCAATCGCTACCTAGTCAAAACTAAATTTCTTCTCCTCTTACTCGTGGTAACCCTAACTTTGGTAGGATGTCAGGCGACACCTAGCAATTCTGGAGTGACAAAAATTACGCTGTGGCAAGGAGTCAATCCACCACCCAATCGAGATGTTTTGCAAACGCTGGTAGATCGCTTCAATCGAGAGCATTCTGACATTCAAGTAGAATCTTTGTATGTCGGGCAAGCAGAACAACAATTACCGAAAATTTTGGCAGCAGTAGTAGGAAATGCACCGCCAGATTTACTGTGGTTTAATGCGACGCTAACTGGACAGTTGGTAGAACTCAATGCAATTCGTCCTCTAGACGATCTGCTGCAAACTTCTTCCGTCAAGGATGAAATCGATCCTAGCCTGTTTGCGACGATGGAGTATCAAGGACATACTTGGTCTGTGCCGTTTGGAGTAAATAACGTCGGTGTATTTTACCGTCCCAGTTTATTGAAAGCCGCAGGAATTACCCAGTTACCGCAAACTTGGGAAGAATTGCGTCAAGTTGCGCGTCAATTAACCATTGACAAAGACGGAGACAAGCGGCTCGACCAACACGGAATGTTTCTGCCGTTAGGAAAAGGAGAATTTAGCGTCTTTCTGTGGCTACCCTTCCTGTGGAGTGGCGGTGGCGAGTTGGCAAATAACAATCCCCAACAACCAGCGGATGTAAACATAGCAAATGACAAGGGTGCGATCGCCTCGCTGGGATTGTGGCGCGATTTAGTCGATGATGGTTCTGTCGTTCTATCTTCACCAGAAAGAGGATTTGAAATCGATGCTTTCTTAGCTGGAAAAGTCGCGATGCAATTGACTGGTCCCTGGACGCTGGGACAGTTCCAAACCACAGGAATAGATTTTGGCGTGTTTCCGATTCCCAAAGGCGATCGCCAAGCAACTGCGATCGGTGGAGAAAATCTATTTGTCTTTAAGTCTACGCCCGAACGCGAACGAGCCGCGCTCAAGTTTGCCGAGTATGTTGTCAGCGAAGGATTTCAAACTGATTGGGCAATTGGTACGGGATATTTACCCGTCAATATGAAGGCAAGGGAAAGCCAGAAATATCAAGATTTCATCAAAAAACAGCCTGCCGTAGAAGTGTTTTTAGCACAAGCAAAATACGGGCGATCGCGTCCGATTTTTCCTGGTTACAGTCGCTTGTCGGAAAATTTAGGTAGGGCGTTAGAAGCTGTTTTATTAGGGAAAAGCACCCCTAACGAGGCATTACAAGCAGCACAAAAAAGGCTGGATTTGATTTTTCAAAGAGTCGGGAGTCGGTAGGGGCGGGTTTAGCAAAAATATCGACGGTTGAGGCAATAAATCCACGGTCAAAACCCGCCCATACAGGAGTCGGGGGTAGTTATCAGTGACCAGTGACCAGTGACCACACACCACTTGTCAAAAATGACAAATGACATAATGACTAAAAATTGTTAAATCCAAAACAGTAAGCGATCGCGAATAAATGTTATTTGGGAATAACATTCATGTACGTGTCTTGACTAGCGGGCGCTCTGGAATTTATGACCTTCTCAATTGTGGCTTGGGATTCGGCAACGCAAATGACTGGGGTGGCAGTGGCAACTAAGCATCTGGCTGTAGGGGCGCTCGTACCTTATGCTAAGGCAACTATAGGGGCGATCGCGACTCAAGGTCAAACTAACCCGCTATTAGGCATTTGTAGCCTGCAATTGCTAGAACATGGAGTTTCGGCTGAAGATACTTTACATCTTTTGCTGCAAGACGATCTCAATTGCCACCAGCGTCAGCTACATTTGGTAGATCGTTACGGTCATACGGCAGCTTGGACGGGTGAAGACTGCGTTGGTTGGGCAGGACACTTGACATATCCTTACTTTTCTGTTGCCGGAAATATGCTAGTAGGCGAACAAGTTTTGGTAGCGATGGCAGATGCCTATCAAGCTAGGGCGGGAATGGAGTTTTGCGATCGCCTGTTACATGCTTTGGAGGCTGGCGAGGCGGCTGGGGGAGATAAGCGAGGACGGCAATCGGCAGCGCTGTATGTGGTGCATCAAGATGTTTATCCCTATCTGGATTTGCGCGTCGATCACCATGCGAATCCGTTGGTGGAATTGCGCTATCTGTTTGAAGAATCGCATCAAGATTATTATCAGTCGTTTCGGCAGACTATGCCTCCCCAGTGTCCTCGGACTACACTAACGGCGATCGCTAAGTATTTAGCTACTCCAATTAGGGAGCAAGGAGCAGGGAGCAGGGAGCAGAGGTTAATGATTGGCAATTAATGTAAGACTTCTGTACGGGCGGGTTTTAACCAAAGATTTAGGATTCGCGCCGTCAATCTCTTTGCTAAACCCGCCCCTACTTCTGCTTTCCTTACACTCCTACAGTACGCGACTGACGCATAGATTCGACGAACTTGGCAAATAAGTAATCTGCGTCGTGGGGACCAGGGCTAGCTTCAGGGTGGTATTGGACTGAGAATAGAGGTAGGGATTTGTGGCGCAACCCTGCTACGGTGCGATCGTTTAAATTGAGATGAGTAATTTCGACATCTGCGGGAATGGAATCCGCATCAATCGCAAAGCCGTGATTTTGACTGGTAATTTCGACTTGCCTTTGTAAGCCAGCAGGTTGATTTAAACCGCGATGACCGAATTTTAGCTTGAAGGTTTCTGCCCCTAACGCCCGACCTAGTATTTGATGTCCCATGCAAATACCAAATATTGGTTTCTGGGCTGAAATGAGGGCTTTTGTCGTTTCAAATCCTTCGGCAACGGCGGCGGGGTCACCAGGTCCATTGGAAAGAAAGATGCCGTCGGGATTGTATTTCAGAATTTCTTCTGGTGGCGTATTAGCAGGAACGACAATGACGCGACAGCCATGACTTGCTAGTCGCCGCAGAATATTGCGTTTGATGCCAAAGTCAATAGCAACAACGGTGAGAGTTTCCCCATTTGGGGCTACTGGTTTAAATTCCCATACAGAATCAGTAGTTCCAGCCCACTCATAAGCAGCGGATGTGGTGACTTCACTGACCAAGTTTAATCCTGCCATACTGGGGGCAGCGAGGACGAGTTGCAATAACTCTGCTTCGTCAAGAATTTCTGTAGAAATAGCGCCATTCATCGATCCTACTTCGCGAATCTTGCGGACTAAGGCGCGGGTATCGATGCCGTAAATTCCAGGGATGTTGTGCTGTTTGAGGTAGTCAGGCAAGCTGCCAGTAGAGCGCCAATTACTAGGACGGTAACAGACATTTTTGGCGATCGCACCTTTAACTTGGGGGCGATCGGATTCTTCGTCTTCAGGATTCACACCTGTATTTCCCAATTCTGGGTAGGTAAACGTGACAATTTGACCGCGATAGCTGGGGTCAGTTAAGACTTCTTGATACCCAGTCATGCCAGTGTTAAATACGACTTCGCCAACGGTAGTACCAGTAGCACCAAAAGACAAACCATGATAAGCAGTACCATCGGCAAGAACGAGAAGGGCGGGTTGAGGGGTCATAACTGGAGGCGTGGTAATTGATAATTGGTAGTTGGTAGTTGGTCTTTGGTACAAGGGGGGCAAGGGAGACAAGGAGCAATTCAAAATTCAAAATTACCTGACTCCCTTGTACGGGCGGGTTTTGAGCAAAGATTGATTGACGTAAGCCGTGACTCTTTTGCTAAACCCGCCCCTACGACTCTCGACTCCCGACTCAGCCCTGGCGAGATTCAATCAAACGAATGGCACGACTGACGCTTTCGGGGAGGACGACTACTAAACTACCACGGGAAGCCATGTCGAGAGCAGTATCGATCGCTCTTGTCTCTTCCAAAATGGATTCGTAGTGGCAGTTGGAATCGGCTTGGCGGATGCCTTTTTCGATTAAGTCTGCGGCATCGCCACGGGGACGACCGCGCGTATCGTCGTCTTCTTTGACGATAATAAAGTCAAACATTTCGGCGGCGAGTTTGCCCAAGGTGATGAAGTCTTCGTCGCGGCGATCGCCTGGTCCCCCGATTACGCCAATCCGTTCTCCTTTCCAGTTGCGGACAAAGCTACCCAATGCCTCGTAACTATGGGGGTTGTGGGCGTAGTCAACTAATGCGTGATAATTGCCTAACTCAAATAAATTCATCCTACCTGGGGTTTGGCTGGCAGATGGTTGAAATGTCTGCAATCCAGCTTTAATCTGTCCCAAGGGGATTCTTTGGGTAAATGCTGCCAAACTCGCAGCTAAGGCATTGGCGATCGCAAAGTTAGCGCGTCCGCCCATCGTTAGCGGTACGTTGACTGCTTGTTCGAGTCGTAGTTTGATTTCTCCTTGCAATATTGACAAATAACCGTCTTCATGCACTGCTGCCAAGCCTCCATGTCGAGTATGTTCTCGCACGATGGGATTATTTGGGTTGAGTGAAAAGTAGGCTATTTGAGCTTTCACCCGTTTTGCCATTGCCGCAACTAAAGGATCGTCAGCGTTGAGAATAACATAGCCGTGGGGAAATACGGTTTCTGCAACTACACTCTTGAGGTGAGCTAGTTGCTCGACTGTATTAATATCGCCAATTCCTAAATGATCGGCAGCTACGTTCAAAATAATTCCGACATCGCAGGCATCAAATCCCAACCCAGAGCGCAAAATTCCGCCTCGTGCTGCTTCTAATACAGCCACGTCTACCGTGGGGTCTTGTAGAATTAACTGGGCGCTTTGAGGACCTGTATTATCGCCTCGATCGACTACACAATCGCCGATATACGTGCCATCGGTGGTAGTGTAGCCGACAGTCTTACCAGTTTGTTTGACGATGTGGGCAAGTAAACGCGTGGTTGTGGTTTTACCATTGGTTCCGGTGACAGCAAGGATGGGAACGCGGCTGGATTTACCTGGGGGAAACAGCATATTGATGACTGCTCCCGCGACATCGCGAGGCTTGCCTTGGCTGGGATGGGTATGCATCCGAAAACCAGGCGCGGCATTCACTTCTACCACTACGCCACCCACTTCTCGCAAAGGACGGCTGATATCTGGGGTAACAATGTCGATTCCGGCAATATCTAGACCGATAATTTTCGCTACACGTTGCGCTAGCCAAATGTTTTCTGGGTGAATTTCATCAGTGCGATCGCAAGCAATCCCACCCGTACTTAGATTTGCTGTAGCTCGTAGATAGCAAATTTCATCTTGGTCTAGAATGCTATTTAAGCTGTAGCCCTGTTGTGCCAAGAGGCGATCGCTATTGCGATCGAGCTGAATGCGGGTGAGGATATTATCGTGTCCGTCGCCGCGATCGGGGTCTTGATTGATAATTTCGATTAATTCCTCAATCGTACTCCTACCATCTCCCACAACATGAGCGGGAATGCGTTCGGCAACTGCGACAACTTTACCATCAACTACAACTACGCGATGGTCGCGCCCTTGATAGTAGCGCTCGACAATAACGGAACGAGAAACTGCTTTGGCTGCATCATAGGCGGCTTCCGCGGCTTTCCAAGTTTGAATATCGAGTGTAATACCTCTACCGTGGTTGCCGTCTAGCGGTTTGATAACGATGGGATAACCACCAACAGAGGCGATCGCATCTTCTAGTTCGTCAAAATAATTGATAACCGTACCTCTAGGAACGGGTACGCCAGCATTACTGAGAATGTATTTAGTAGCTTCTTTATCAGAAGCAAGTTCGACACCTAAAAGACCCGTGTTGCCGCTTAAAGTTGCCTGTATGCGCTTCTGCCGTTTGCCATAGCCGAGTTGAATTAAGTAACGCGCCCCGAGTTGCATCCAAGGAATATCTCGCGCCTCTGCTGCTTGAATAATTGCTTCTGTACTAGGACCCAAAGCCGCATCTTGGTGAAGTGCTTTGAGATCTTGAAGATCTCGTTCTAGTTCCGATTTGGGATAATCTCCCAGATCCACAATACTTTGACACAGCCTTACAGCGGCACGGGCTGCATAGCGTCCGGCTTTCTCGTTTTCGTACTCAAATACAACGTGATAAACCCCAGCAGTAGCCGTCTCGCGGGTACGTCCGAAGCCTGTTGGCATTCCTGCTAGTTCTTGTAGTTCTAAGGCTACGTGTTCGACTATATGACCCATCATCGTGCCTTCCCGTACCCGCATTAGGAAGCCGCCGCGACACCCAGGAGAACAGAAATGTCCTTCTAAGCTGGGTAGTGCTTCAACTAAACCCTTGTAAAAACCTGGAATTTCATTAGATAGTTTTTCTGCCAATTCTTGCAAGTCTAGCTGCATAGCAACTAGTTGATGGCGGCGAATGCTCCAATAGTTTGGACCCCGCAATGTTTGAACTTTGAGAATTCTCATCCTAATTCATTCCTCTTGGGCAATTTGCAGTTATTGGGAAGTGAGCAGTTATCAGCGATCGGTTATCGGTGGTTAGTCATAACTTCTGTCTTTTGTCGCCTGTCTCCTCGGTTTTGACTTGTGACTTTTAACTTTTGACTTTATTCTTCTTGCAGCCAACAATTTTCTAAAAATTCTATGCAATCTCGTTCCCAACAGCGTTCTACTTGATACATCCAATAAAAGTCCCAGTGGTTTTCAATTAAAAAGAAGTCCCAATTATCATATAAATAGTCTTCTAATTGCTGGCTTATATCTTGTAGCCAACATTTTTCTAAAAGCTCGACCTGGTACGTATACCAAAAAGCAGTAGGGCTGAGAATAACTTTATCTAGAGAACCAAAAAATAGTTGTTTGAGATATAAACGAAGCGGAA
>NZ_JBOFLP010000101.1:0-4068 GCF_051657925.1 Chroococcidiopsis sp. | reverse complement strand
AAAGCAGGGTAAAATTTTTTGTAAAAAATAAAGTGAGTGGCGAACGGATGAACACAAAATTGCCGCACGCTAGATTGTTTCTGGCTGCGAATTTAGTAGCGGCTTTAGTAGGAATGAGTACGGAAACTACCTTAGCATTGCCGCTAGAAAATAGTATGGCTCAAGTTACGTCAGTATCTCAACTATCTGACGTGCAGCCGACAGATTGGGCATTTCAAGCATTGCAATCTTTGGTAGAAAGATATGGTTGCATTGCCGGATATCCCGATGGAACTTATCGAGGAAATCGTGCTTTGACCCGCTATGAATTTGCAGCAGGATTGAATGCTTGTTTAGATCGAGTCAACGAACTGATTGCTACAGCTAGTGCAGATGTAGTGACGAAAGAAGACTTAGCAACCTTACAACGATTGCAAACAGAATTTGGTACAGAACTGACAACTTTGCGCGGTCGAGTTGATAGTTTGGAAGCACAAACAGCAGAATTAGAAGCAAATCAATTTTCGACGACGACAAAACTTAATGTCAGTTTAATTACAGCAATTACAGATACATTTGGCGATCGCATAGCCGGAGATGAGGACGATTCTAATACGATATTCGGCTATCGTTCGCGGATGAATTTTGAAACGAGTTTTACCGGACGAGATTTACTACGGACTCGTTTGGAATTTGGTAACTTTGGCGATATGGAAGACGTGTCGGGTACGAATATGACACGGCTTAACTTCGATACAAACACCGATAACGATGTAACTGTACCGCACCTGTTATACCGCTTTCCCGTGGGTTCCAACCTCACCTTTACTGTAGGTCCCGCCGGAGTTGGTTACACCGATATTACAGATACCCTAACTCCTCCTAGTATTGCCGATGATAGCCGAGGTATTCCCTCTCTGTTTGGCGAGTACAGTCCCCTGTATCGTCGCGGTGGTGGTGGCGCGGCGGTGAATTGGGAGATTGCCGAGAGTTTAACTTTGACTCTAGGATATTTGGCTGGTAGTCCCAGCGATCCTAGCGATGGTGCTGGTTTATTCAACGGTACGTATCACGCCTTAGCGCAACTCGCTGTAGATGGTGATTGGGGTGCGGCTGGTATTGCTTACTCGCGCAGTTATAACCCTGCGGGAGTAGTGGATCTCACTGGTAGTACGGGTAGTTTGCTGGCTAGCGAACCATTTGGAGATGATATTGCAACATCCGCAGACATCTTTGCTTTTCAAGGTTTTTATCGCTTTTCACCCAAGTTTCAACTACATGGTTGGGTAGGTTACATTAGTGCGAGTGCCAACGGTTCGGGTTTGAGTGCGATCGCCGATGGTAGTGGAGGAACTATTGCTAGTACTGTTGAAGATGGGGATAGTGCAGATCTATGGTATGGTGCCGTGGGTTTAACTTTCCCAGATGTGGGGGGTGAAGGTAATTTACCAGGAATTTTGGTTGGCTTGCCTCCCAGAGTTACAGATAGCGACGTGCGCGATGAAGACGATACTTCCTATCACGTTGAGGCTTTTTACCGTTTTCAAGTTAACGATTACATTTCTGTGACTCCAGGTTTTTGGGTCGTATTTAATCCTGAAAATAACAGTGACAACAGCAATCAATATGTTGGGGTAATTCGGACGAGTTTCAATTTTTAAGATCCATATTATTGTAGGGGCGGGTTTATTGAGGAATTCATGTAGGTATGAAGATCTCTAGGAAAACCCGCCCTTTGGACATGATATGGTGATGAAGAATTTTTGATAGATTGCGATCGCGCAAAGACGCAAAGGCGCTAAGGAAATCTTGGTGTCTTTGCGTTTTTAAGTGCTTATTGTTAAGAGCTATTTATCTTGTGGGAATACTGGGTAAAGGTGCGATCGTATATTTAAATCTTTAGTGATTGGGAGAAAAGTATGGGTTTAAATGATGGAAGTAATGGAATCCATGATTGAAACAGATCGACGATTTGAATCATATCAATCAGAAGTAAAAGCGATCGCGCAACTTGGAATCAGTTTTCAAGATTGGCTGAAATTCTCCCCTACTGAGGCGAAACCAGAAGCAGCAGAATTAATGTATATTATTCCATCAAATCCACTGTGATTAATATCACTATTCCCTGATATCAATTCTTTCTGACTACGCCACAGAAGATCCCCCCAACCCCCCTTAAAAAGGGGGGCTACGATCCGCTTGATTTAGTGCAAAGATAAATAGAATTGTATGATTTTGGAATTGGAGTCTACTCCAGGTTTGACAGTGCGATCGCATAAACACTCTTAATCCCCAAACTAATATTATTCCACTTACTCATAGCCCCCCTTTTTAAGGGGGGTTGGGGGGATCGCTTCTCGCGAATCTAAAATCTCTCAACCCCAGCAAACTCCTTAATATCAGTCATCTTAGCTGCTTCCCCACAAGTACGGGGAGTCGGAAAGATCTTGCCAGGATTAGCTAAACCTTTCGCGTTAATCGCCTCCCTGACATATTGCATAGTTTCCAAATCCGCCTCGGTAAACATCTCGGGCATAAAACATTTCTTATCTGCACCGATGCCGTGTTCGCCAGAAATACTACCACCAACTTTAACGCAGAGTTTCAGGATCTCTCCCCCTAATTCTTCTACTTGATGCAAAGCCCCTGGTACGGAATTATCGTACAAAATTAATGGGTGAAGATTCCCATCACCTGCATGAAATACGTTCGCAATGCGATAGCCATATTGCTGACTTAAATTTTCAATTTCCTGTAAAACGAATGGTAATTGAGTACGCGGAATCACCCCATCTTGAACGTAGTAATCGGGACTGAGATGTCCGGCAGCGGCAAATGCTGCTTTGCGTCCTTTCCACAATTTGAGGCGCGTTTCAGGATCGCTGGCTGTGGTAATTCCCCTCGCTCCATTTTTCAGACAAATATCGCTAATCAGCTGTTTAGTTTCTGCGACTTCTACAGCTATGCCGTCAATTTCTACTAACAAGATTGCCGTAGCATCTCTGGGATAACAACCCGTGGCAACGACATCTTCTACAGCATTGATGCTGAGGTTATCCATCATTTCCATCCCAGCCGGAATAATTCCCGCACTGATGATGTCTGAAACCGCCGCCCCTGCTGCTTCTACGCTGGTAAAGTCGGCAAGCAAGACGCAAATTGATTCGGCTGATTTGAGAATTCGTAGCGTAATTTCAGTAGCAATCCCCAACGTCCCCTCGGAACCGACAAATACGCCCGTGAGATCGTAACCAGGCATTTCCGGTACTTGTCCGCCCAAATCGACAACCGAACCATCGGGGGTAACGACTTTTAAACCTAAAACGTGGTTGGTAGTGACACCGTACTTAAGACAATGTACCCCGCCAGAATTCTCGGCAACATTTCCTCCCACCGAACAGATAATCTGACTGGAAGGATCGGGGGCGTAGTAAAATCCATCACCGCTAACTGCTTGCGTCACCCAGTTGTTAATCACTCCTGGCTGTACCACAACTTGCTGATTTTCCAAATCTATACTGAGGACTTGCCGCATCATCGAGGTGACAATTAACACGCAGTCTTCTATCGGTAATGCCCCACCAGATAAACCAGTACCGGAACCACGGGCAATGAAAGGAATATTGTGGCGATCGCAAATCTTCACAACTTCCGCTACTTGTTCTGTCGTTCTTGGCAACACGACAACTGCGGGACGCTGACGATAACTCGTTAACCCATCGCACTCATAAGTAATCAATTCCTCCCGACGCTGTACCACGCCATTTTTGCCTAAGACTGCTTCAAATTTTTTAATAATTTTCTTCCAGTCACGCTGCTGCTTGTCTTGGATTAGCATAGGGAATTCTCGCAAATTAAATTTATTTTTAAAACTGCTGGATACTGCAACTTAAAGATTGAAACTTCAGTGATGGCGGATAAAAAGTATCACTATGTTACTTAATTTGGATTGACTCCCTGCGATCGCCCTCTCCAATATTGTTACAGAAACTACAACCCTTGAAATTATCTAAATTCATCTTTGTTACAATTTTTTTTGTAACTTCGACTACTTTTCTATTCTCACTTGCCAAGAGCTTATTGACAAGC
>NZ_JBOFLP010000100.1:0-3192 GCF_051657925.1 Chroococcidiopsis sp. | reverse complement strand
TGAAGAACTGACTAGATGTGCTGACTTGATGGAGGTTCTGCACCGCTCTGTAATGTGGACGGAGTTTCAGTATGGAGGTGAGGAAAAGACCAGGATTGCGATGGGTGACGATGAGCTAGTCAGGATTATCCGCGATCGCCTGACCGATTTGTTCGTAGAGGTTGAGGAAGTCAAAGATCGGACGTTAGACAAGTAGTTTCGTGCGGGGGCATCCCCCGCGTATTCCTATGAGCAACATTTTGATGGCTAAGGTGTCTATCAAAGGCATCCGATTCTTGGCTTGGCATCACTTCGGTGTAGATGCGTTACCTTTAGAAGCTAGAGAAAGGGCTGGGGTAGCAGGTAATGACCCTAGCGAGTGGCAACGCAGCGTTTTGATGGATGAGGAGCGCCAGCTTTACTTACTCCCAACCTACTTTTTTGGATGCATTAAGGGTGGAGGCAAAACAGTTAAGAAAGGTAAGGGGAATTTACTCACTGCGATCGCTTCTACCTTACAAGTTGTGGACGACCAAGTTTACATCTCTGACGATTCTGGCATTCTTACATTGCCTGACCCGCCGGAAATGATTGAAGCTGGTACTCAAAAGACCGAAAAGCTACCTAGTTGCTTTGTAGAGATTATTGGCGTTCGCAACCCATCTACTAAAGCTCGTAACATCCGTTACCGAGTTGTAGCTAAACCAGGTTGGCAATGTACTTTTACTTTGCTTTGGGATGCTACGGTATGCGATCGCAGATCAATGGAACTAGCCGTAATTAATGCTGGTCAACTGGTCGGTG
The DNA here is from genome assembly GCF_051657925.1 of Chroococcidiopsis sp. Lineage (NCBI taxonomy): Bacteria > Bacillati > Cyanobacteriota > Cyanophyceae > Chroococcidiopsidales > Chroococcidiopsidaceae > Chroococcidiopsis > Chroococcidiopsis sp. Next base: position 2,409 of record NZ_JBOFLP010000100.1, on the reverse strand, counting down.
TGGGCGATGGACGTGGTAGCATTGGATACGGACGTTTTAATATAGAGAGTTTTGATATCTCTAGTTAAAATTCAATATATGTCTAGTTAAGTTACGTTGAGTTGCGTCCGGTCAGGTTTTGTAGAGTTCAGTTCTGTCAAGTTCAGTCAAGTCTAGTCGCGTTCCGTCATGTTGAGTCGAGTCAAGTCCTGTCATGTTTTTCAATAAATACTTGACCAAAGATGCTACAACAACTTTACAAAGCTACACGCCATAAACGTTCTCAAGGTCTTGATTATCAAATGGTACACCATTGGAAACGTCAAGACCCTAACCTTTGGAATTTATCTAGGGAGCGAGTATGGAAGCGAGATCGGGGTCTATGCCAAAGCCCTGAATCAGCCCCACCCAAGCAACAGGGTTTATGTCAAGGCAGCATAGCTTTATCTGACTGCCATATCGACCATATTAGACCCCTATCCTCTGGAGGCTCTAATCATGCTAGGAATCTGCGATCGCTTTGTCCTGTTTGTCATGCATTAAGGTTGGACGAGAAGCATCGGAGTCTAACTTCTCAATTAGTTAAAAAAGGTTTAATTCCAGTGCGCTGGCAAAGTTTATCTTGGCTTTAACTACTGGCTTAAAAATTGCGTATTTACCCGATTAACTAATTACATCCCTCTAAGTCATCTTGGAGGTATATTTTTATTTGTAATTCTAATGCCACGTAAATTTATAAAAGTAGGTGCGATCGCAGTATTATTACTTGCCAGTGGTTGTCGTGATACCTCAACACCTTCTAGAGCCTTGATAGGACATTGGTTAGACAAAAGCCAAGGCTCTGAGATACACCGTTGCTACAGTCCCAATGGGCAAGTAACCTACTATAACAAGGGTTTAGATATTCTCCAAAAAAGAACATACAACATAGTTAGCGAATCACCTCAAAAAAGAACGGTCCGCGTCCAGATGGGAGGGACATCGCTTGTTGAAAGTTTTCAGTTTGCGGAGAATAACAAAACTGCTGCTGCTACGCTAGAACCCCTAAGAGCGCCAGACACGACTTGGCAGTATGTAAGCGGCAATGTTGATTCGTGTGGCTAGCCAAGTCCGCTACTTTGTACGTTTAGCCGATTTAAGTCAGCTAGGATGCTAACAGCATCGGTTATAGGTTCAGGACTGGATACGTAAAGACTGCGTGGAGAGTTGATTGCCTTGCCTATAGTTTCGTTGAGTTTGTCAAGGCGAGCTTCAACACCTTTAACAGCCGATTTTAAAGAATCGGAAAAGTTAGTGCTATTGTTTGTCGGTTCTAATTTCTGAGCTTTGCTTAACTCGTTGATGCCCTCAACTGAAGGGCTTGGCATTGCAAACGGGGCGCTGGGCGTTCTTTGCGTTACTGCTTTAAGGTTGAAGTATTCAGGTGCTAGTCCTCTGGTTGTTTTAATTGTCGGTATGGGGCTTGGTTCATTTGATTGCCCGAACATTGCGCGGCGGGAAGCCTCAAATATAGAAGAAAATCTAGGTTTTTTATTTTGCTTTTCCTCGCTGCCAAGAGCAGATAAGTTTGTGCCAATCTTACTAATACTTGTCTCGGCTTGTTCCAATGCTGAAGCTTGCCTTTTAGCAGCGATCGCAGCATTAGCTTGAGCTAGTGCCGCCTCTTGAGTAGCATTTTGGGCAAGTGTGGCATTCCGACTTAGTTCTGATTGGACTGATAAATTCTTCGCGGCATTGTCCAATTGTCGATTCGATAGATCGAGCTGGCGGTCGGCTAGGATAATACCTAAATTAGCAGCAGCGATCGCATTTGCATCTTTACTTTTGTTTGCTGCTTCGAGTTTTCCTTCCGCTTCGATAATGGCTTGCTGGCTGCGAATGATTTGGGACTGGGCATCAAATTGGGCAGACTTGGCGGCAATCTCTTGTCTTTGTAAATCTAGTTGTAAAGCTTTGCGTTGGAACTGCTGTTCTATGCGTAAAGCTTCCAACCTAGCTTTAGAAATTTCCTCTTCGATTTCTTGCCTACGCTGCACGAATTCCAAGGCACTAGCATCAGGGTTAATACCGCTTCTTGCTATTTGTTCCTTAATTTCAAATCGAATTAATGGCGCTAGATTAGGGTCTTCTAGTCTCTTTTTTAATTCCCCAGCACGAGCTACAGACTCAAGCTGTATTTCTTTAGTTACAATTGCCGCATCTGATATTGCTTTAGCAAGATTGAATCTGCTTTCAGTAATCTTTGCTGTGCGCTCAATACTAGCATTGAGCAATTCTTGAGCAGATTTCTCGCGCTCAATATTAGATATTGCTAGATCGCTTGCGTTTTTTTGGGTTTCTACCCTACTCTCAATTGCTTGGATGCGAGTATCTATAGAATTTTTGTATAGCTCTTTCTCGGTTTGCAGTTGCTCCTTCTGTAAATTGGCG
>NZ_JBOFLP010000099.1:0-3432 GCF_051657925.1 Chroococcidiopsis sp. | reverse complement strand
ATTGAATGCCATTGAGAGAACCCGTCCAGAAATAATTTAAGCCTAAGAGCCTTTTTACCGTGTTGAAAGCATTTTCAATCCTCCATCTTCGGCAAGATAAATCACCAACAACTAATGGTGATAAAACTTTGGGGTCAAGAACACTCGTTAAATCAGAATGCCATGTTTTTTCCGAACAAATTTCAACTAAGCGTCAGGTAACAAATGGATTCTTTTTTGTACCAGAACCTAGCCGGATCAAACGGTCTTTTAGAGCGTAGCTATCCGAGAATACTTGCTTTATATGAATTACTGTTCCCTTCTTTAACCGAGTCATAAAATCAAATTTTCGTTCAACTTAATTGTAGCCAAAATCTAAAGTGATAAAATCCTCAGTCTAGTAAAAGTGTGACATGCTTTGCAAGATATGTGAAATAAAATTGTATCTTCGCTCGCGAAGGGTTTGAGATCCCAATTTAAATCGATTTCGACAATCGTAACAGGATTATTAGTACCAAACCTCAATACTATCCGCATTGTAGAATTCTTGCTGCTCTAGCCTAAATCCCCCCAATAACAATGCCATCCAAGTCTTGACTAGTTGCGAACCACAGTCCTGCTGCTTTTGAGCTGGATATTGTACCTTTTGTACTAATTCAAGCAGCGGTAAGCTTTGTACTCGTCTGCTGCTAAAATACTCGGCGACTGCAATAGCCCAAGCAGAGATATCTTCCACATATGCTACTAGTCCTGGGTCTTCTTCATCTGGGCGTTCTGCTGCCATTTCATCCAATGCATTCAACACAGCTGCTTTGTCAACAACACCTGCCACCGATTGAGAGTTTGAGTGGGAAGAGCGCGGGTATAGTGGTGGTGGCTCTAGCAATGCCTCTAGATCTAATGTCATTGTTTGACGCAGCATTGGAGCTAGCAGATCTTCGGTTAAAATCGGTTCGTCATCGCTCTGGTGGGTTGCTTCCCAATCATCAAGCAGGGATTGGGCGCGATCGGCATGGATTTGGGCTATCCTCAAGATGGCTTCGGGAACGATCGCTAATTGTAATTGCCGTGGTAAAGGTGCGTTAGCGAAGCTTAACGAAGTTATCGCCGCTGACAAATCCTGCCATAGTCGATCCATGTCGGCAGCAAGTGGAGCAGCGGCGGCGGCTGACAAGTTATTCCATAAGTCAAGTTCGAGTTGGATCGCTTGCATTTGTCGATTGGGTCTATTCGGACAATTTTGCTAGTTGTGCTTGCACCAAGGATCTCAGTCGCCGATTGGCATTTGCTTCTCCTTGAGTAAGGCATTGTGCCAAAAATTGATAAAATACTTCTTTCTGTAACCAGTTGAATGTAGGGCTAGTCGATACTTCCCGATATTCTCCCGATTGAAGTTGGTAAATTCTCAGAGTTGCGCCATCGTAGCGCCAAAACTCTGATATCCCTAACTGAGCGTAGAGCGCATTCTTATCGATATCAGTATGAGTAATGTCCACTTCCACCACTAAATCCGGCGGCGGATCGCGGTTGAGGTCGATCGTTCTGCCTCTAACTAGGGATTCGTTTTGGATGTAGTAGCATTTATCTGGTTCGGCTCCCTTTTTCAAATCTTCGCGCTTGAGCGTCGTCGATGCCAAGCTTTTGATATTCCAACCGCTTTCTTCCACTAGAGTGCGAATAAAAACGCCAATTAAGTCGCTCTTGTTTTCATGTTCTTCCAGTGGAACCATGAATTCTAATACTCCGAGATCGTAAGTCAGCCGCGCTGCCCGATGCTCGCCAAATGCTTCTAGCAACTTCTCGTAAGTATCCCAACTGACACCGTATAAAGTTAACCGCTGTTCTGGAGGCAACGCTACCCCAGCTATAGTATTAGCTGCCTTGGAAGTGCTAGGAGCGCGAAGGTCGCTTCGCGAACCGCCTTTGGCATCGCCGCTGAATTGATTGCTCATAGTTGCTAGCTAAATCTGCAACGGGCAGGGTCGAATCGGACACTTTTGAACGGGAACTTCTTTAATTATGTCCTCAAACCGAGTAACTCCAAATTGTTGCGTGAGTAATGCTAAAATTTCCTGAAGATATTCGCTGACTCGATCGCCGCGCATCCCCATGCAGTGAACGGGTTTGACAGAAGCAATTAGATTATTACCCTGCCAGATTTCGGCGGCAACTGCATGAACTGGTGAATTTTTGTGCTGGCGATACAGTACCAAAACGGCAGCGATCGCCGCTTGAGGCACTGGCGGTTCAATTTCGACTGTTCCTAGTAGCTCTTTGCTTGCCGAAATCCCCATCCGCTTCGTTCGGCGGCGGGAGCGATTGTTGTCATTGCGGTGACGGTAGTGAGATCGCCGACGATGGCAAATGCGAGGATTCCAACAGCGATCGCCATTTTCGCCGTGAAGTTCTTTAGCATCTTCTACAGATAGGGTGGCACACTGCCGACAAATTTTGCTGATGTGACGACCCATAGCAAACGATTATAGGGTAGGAGATGAAAAGCCAGTCTAACACGAGCGCTAATTTAGTGTAAGTTTAGTGTAAGCGTGATATTGGAATCAATAAAACAAAGCGGCTCATCCATCTTTTATCGCTCGTGCATTTCTTCTCGCGAAATCGTGCGAATTCCTGAAATTGAAACAGGGTTTTGTGCTAACTCATCCATGATATCGAATGGAATAAATTGTTGTTTGGACTGCTTTGATATAACAATCTTTACAGTAGCGACTTCTGATAATTCTTGCCGATATTCGTCAGGAATTACGATATTGCCATTTTCAACTTTGGCTTGAAATTCAACGCTAGACACGTTCAATCCTCCCAGGCATTATACTACTTCTGTTCTCAGGATAACCGATTGCTCTAGAGCGCGATCGCCCTTGTTGTGACTCAAACAGGCAAGCTCCATACTTGTCGTGGTTCCTAGTCGGCTATAGAAAGAGGAAAGCTCGCAGCCTTTCATAACAACTTTCTCTGTTGAATCTACTGGACTAGACTAAAAAAAGAAAGTGTATCATGGATCGAAATGGTTTAGGATCTCAAACCATTTCGATTTAATCTTTGCAAACTGAAGCAGCACAAGGGTAAGAGCGAATCTGCTGACAATTTTGGTGAATCTAGTGTAGTTTGAAACTCCTACTGTGCAAAGATTTTAAAATTTTGAGATCGAAATGGATTGAGATCTCAAATCAAATCGATTTCGACAGTCATGGTGAGAAGTTCAAGCTTAACGATTCGTCCACTTGGTGGCAAGCCTCGGAGGAGATAGAGGTCGAGGATGCCAAATTGGGGCGATGGCAATTACGCGCCTGGCGTTGCTTGCATCTGCGCTGCTGCAGCGACGCATCCAGTGTCATCGATCCAATTGCAACGCCTCGATCCCTCTTCCCACTCTACCCCTAAACCTTTGTGGCTGATTTGGATTGGACTGGCGCTGCCGTCATTGAGTATTGT
>NZ_JBOFLP010000098.1:0-33246 GCF_051657925.1 Chroococcidiopsis sp. | reverse complement strand
TTATATCACGCCATCTTCAAGTCACGTAAACCTGAAGCTATCAAGTTCCGTCAGTGGGTAACTACTGAAGTCTTACCATCCATCCGCAAGAACAAAGCCTATATCAAACCTGATGCAACAGCAGAAAACATAGCTGCTGCTATGACACCATCTCAACAGCTAGAGTTCTTTGAGAAGTCTCTAGCGTTGTTATCTAAGTGTGGTGTCCTTGAGGACTGGCATAAGCGGTTGGTTGGTGATGCTGTGTCTAACTTGTGGTGATGTTATGTATAACTTGCTGTGGATAACACGGGATATATCTCAAGAGGGAAGCGCGTCAAGGGTCGTTGTAGTAAAGCGCAGGAAAGGGTTTTGTGCAGTTGGTTAGTAGTAGGGATATAAAAGTCCTTGATAAGTTTCAGCTTGCATCATGTAGCTGATACAGCAAGCCTCACTCATCTGCGGACGGTGACCCCTGACGCTTTACTCTACAAGGGTGCGCGTCAAGAGGTAACTGCTGTGAAGCGCGTAGAGAGCTAAAAGACTTGACTTAAAGGGTGTCCATAGTATGGACATCCCCACCAAGAAAGGGTGTCAGCACTGCTGATATCCCTACCAAGAGATGTTGCGCTGCTAGGTACAGTCCTTAGTTGTCCTTGCAAAGCTGCGGAACATAGCGATAACTGCTGTGATGTTCCTTGCTCTGCGGCGGACGGGCTAAGAAGGAGGGACACGGGGATATCTAACAGAAGGGAGCGCGTCAAGAGGTAACTGCTGTGAAGCGCGGTTGAAGGTGATGTATGTAGTATCTACGCCATCTATGGGAAAGATAGCCTACAGGTTTTAACACGGGAGATAGCTTTAGTTTTTAGTGGCGGCGGAAGGTTACGTCGATAGCTCTCGTATGGAAAGTAACCATAGTGGTTAACAGCCGCAGCCTTAGTAGGTTACTGCGCGGAGCGCCCCTTCTTATAAAACAACAGATCACTCCTAACTCTTCTCTTTTCTTCCCGTGTTAAAAACTCAGTAGTTCACACTGTCTGAGGCAAAGCAAGCTTGCTACTTTAGTTATCGTATGCAAGCGCGTCTTTGCTGAAGACCCTTGGTAACTATAGGTTTTATATCTTGAGGTTATATGGACAGAGTTAGCCTTAAGTCTTTTGAGGAGTTTGGTTGACCGCTTTACGGACGTTCCGCGCTTTGAGGCGCTTCACTAGCAGGGCTACTGACGCTGTTGGTTTTGTCAAACCAACTCAACCAACTCTTTAGTTTGATATCCCTGGTGTTTGATACTTCTGTAGTTCACGTCCTACCTACCCACAGTATAAGTACCAGTTGTGAGGAACTTGTGAGGTTTTCTACCTTCTAGTTTTATAGTATAAGGGTTTCAGCTTCTATAAGAAAGTCTCATGAAAACTTTTTTTAGAACACGGGATATATAGGCTTATAGACTATGGTTGCTTATCTATGAAGTAAAGCTCTAGTCCTTTGCCGCGCCCTTAGCTGCGTCGTTCGCTCTCGTAAAGAAAAGCAGCGTCATAACTACAAGCTATCTCCTGTGTCTTTCCTATGAAACTTCCTTATATATCATAGCAGCTAACGCAGTCATAAGGGTTTCAGCGTTTTAGTCCTTGTTACCTACAGATATGTCAAGACAAGAGAGCTAAGAGTAGGTGGGTTATGGCAAGCGTGACTAAAGCACAACTAGAACAACTGTTAGATGAAACGCGGAAGGAAGTACAGGAAACAGTTATGCAACTCCAAGCCCTTGAGCGCAGGAACGCTAAGCTTGAAGTAGCCCTTTATGATGCACAAGAAAGACTGTTTTATCTAAGAGGTCACGCCTTAGTTTATATGCCAGAAGTTTTAGGAAAGGAACAACAGTTTTAGAAGTTTAAGAGTTTAAGAGTTTTAAAAGTTTAAAAAGTTTTTCTCCACGTTTTATGGCTCACAGCTCTCTCTTGAAAAAGGGAGAGTTTTTCTTAGTTGAAACTTCTGAAGCTTTTACATAAAAGTTCCCGTAGTTAACAACTCTTCACATATAAGTTACCCAAAGCTCTACAACCACTCACGGTAGAGCTTTCCTTATGGCTAAACAACAAGACCTGAACTCTGTAGCATCCACTGTGACAAAAGCACTTCAGAAGAACAACATAGCCCAAGCCCTTACTGCTTTACGGCGCGTCCCTCAAGAGTTTGCCCTTGAAGTTCTAGCGGTTGCGGTAGATGGCGTTGAACCTACTAGGCGTGGAAAACTACTTTATGTCTTAGGGTTTACCGGGGATAGAGATATGGATGTTTTTGATGTCCTGGGTGCTGAGCCGCTAACTTTTGATAGCTTAGATACTGACTTCTTTTTCTTTGGCTAAACTTTTCTTTAGCTATATCCTATAAACACCTTGTCCTTACAAGCTCTCTGGTGATATCCTAGATAAGCGGGATATGCTGCCCCTGTGTTTCTATGCCCATACTGGATACGGAGTGGATACGGGACACGGGAGTAGCAAGAACCAGTAACTCAAAAGTCTACGTTCGGCGACATAGCCAAGTGGTAAGGCAGAGGTCTGCAAAACCTTTATCCCCCAGTTCGAATCTGGGTGTCGCCTTAAGGAGTCCAGCCTATAAAAGCGTTCTATGCCCGCTACATTGCCATTTGTCCGCCAGATTGGAAATATGGCATATCTGTCGGGCAAGTTCCAGAAGCTCCTTTACCTGGAGCCAGCAAACCGTTACAGTGGGATGAAAAGCTAGGCGTGCGAGTGAGAAAGTAAAGGTTGAGGGAGCAGGGAGCAGGGAGCAGGGGGAAGAGTGCTGAGGGAGTCGCCCAGCTGAGGTTGAGGGAGCAGGGAGCAGGGAGTAGGGGGAAGAGTGCTGAGGGAGTCGCCCAGCTGAGGGAGAAAGAGCAACTGTCAACCGTCAACAACCAACTACCAACTACCAACTACCAATGACCCCTCTCACAGATTTAGAAGCAATTCCATATATTGATACAGACGGTCAATTACCAGCACAGTACCAAGGTAAAGTAGGAGTCTATGCAATTTTTGACTCGGACAAAGTGCTGCAATATATAGGATATTCTCGCGATGTTTATCTCAGTTTGCAACAGCATCTCGTCCGCCAACCGCAAAAATGTTATTGGCTGAAGGTAGAAACTATAGACCGTCCCAGTCGCTCAGTCTTGGAAAATATTCGCCAGGAGTGGATTGAGGAAAATGAATCGTTTCCCCCTGGAAATGGCGCACAAGAAGCAGAATGGACTCAACCAATTGATGCTAAATTATCGCTGACATCTGAAGAACAAAAAAGTTTAGCAGATGGTGATGAATTGGCTCAAATAAAAATTTTAAAAACTGCGGCAAGACGAGTTGAAGCAGAGATTTTATCCCAATTACAAACTCGCGGTTTGCAAATGCAATTACGGTTTAATCCTAAGCTCAAAGAACAGGGATTATTAGACTTGAAGTAATTGTTCGCATAGCCGATCGCCGCGATCGCGCCTATATTGAAAAAAGTGCGATGGCATATGCAGAACAGACAGAATGGAAACAACAACAGCAGTTAATCCCTTTCTTGAAGGTAACTTTGCGCCCGTGCGTGAAGAGATTACTTCCGATCCGCTCAAAGTTATTGGCGAACTCCCTACCGATTTATCGGGGATGTTCGTGCGCAATGGTCCCAATCCTCAGTGGACACCCATCGGACAGTATCACTGGTTTGATGGAGATGGGATGTTGCACGGAGTCCAAATTCGTCATGGCAAAGCCAGCTATCGCAACCGCTATGTCAGAACGCGAGGCTTTGAAATTGAGCAAAAAGCGGGTAAAGCCGTTTGGAGTGGCTTATTGGAACCATCTCAACCGGACAGCGACGGCGGCTACAAAAACACCGCGAATACTGCCTTGGTGTGGCACGCAGGACAACTGCTAGCCACTTGGGAAGGAGGTGCGCCCCACGCGATCGCGGTTCCCCAGTTAGAGACGAAGGGCGAATATACCTATAACGGTAAGTTAGCTTCTGCTTTTACTGCCCATCCTAAAGTCGATCCGGTGACGGGCGAGATGATGTTTTTTGGTTACTCGTTTGCTCCGCCGTTTGTCAAATACAGTATTGTTTCTCCACAAGGTGAGTTATTGCGAACGATACCGATAGAATTGCCGATGGGGGTGATGATGCACGACTTTGCCATCACTGCCAATTACACGATATTTATGGATCTGCCGATGACTTTTAACCCCGCACGGATGCAGCGTGGCGAACCTGGGTTAATGTTTGAACGCGATCGCCCCAGCCGTTTTGGTATTCTCCCCCGTCACGGCGATAACAGCAATATTCGTTGGTTTGAATCTCCTTCTTGTTATGTTTTCCATACCTTCAACGCTTACGAGGAGGGAGACGAAGTAGTGCTAATTGCCTGTCGCATGAGTTCTACAAATGTGTTCGTGACGCAGCCAGAACAACGCGATCCTGATGGTGATATTCCTCGCTTGCACAGTTGGCGGTTCAATCTCAAAACTGGAAATGTGCGGGAAGAAATGCTAGATGACACGCCAGGGGAGTTTCCCCGCATCAATGAAAATGTGTTAGGACGCAAAAACCGCTACGGTTACGTGGCGAAAGCATCCTCTACGCCCTTGCCTTTATTTGATGGTTCGATCAAATACGACCTTCAAGCAGGTTATTCTCAAACCTACGAGTACGGTAAGGGACGCTATGGTGGTGAGGCTGTATTCGTTCCTCGTCCTGATGCAACTGTAGAAGATGATGGGTGGTTAATTACCTTTGTCTACGATACTGATGCAGGAACTTCTGAATTATTGGTGTTAAATGCCCAAGATTTGAGTAGCGATCCTGTGGCGCGGGTATTAATTCCTCAGCGCGTACCTTATGGCTTTCACGGAACTTGGGTATCTCAACAGCAGTTGGATGCTTCCGTATAGTAGGGCAAATCTAAATAGATCTCAATTAGGAATGACAAGATCTTGCCGATCTCCCAGCCCCCTTAAAAAGGGGGTTTTGTCCTCTCTTGTATAAAATCATCCTACCTTCAAAAAGGAGTTGGGAGGAGATCGACTGCCTAACTCTCGATAGATTTGATTTTTCCTCTGCCTGTAGTCAGGTTTTCTACTTCTATCTTCAGTAGGTTTAAACAAGTTAAAAATCTTTGTTACTGTTCAAAAGGTTAGTCATAATCTGCTGACGGCAAAGATAAATTTAACCGAAGAAGTTAAGAAGGAGTTAATATGACATTTACTCAAAGCAACGACCAGAATCTCAGTCAATTTGTTGCTTCAATTCAAAAATTAAATGTAGACGATCAATTAGCTTTGTTCTACTTCATTTACAAGAAAATGGGTGACTCTGTCACCCCAGCCGCGCCAGGAGCTAGCACTGCATCTGCTGATATAGCCGAAGGTTTATTTAACCAAATTAAAGAAAAGTCTCACGAAGAACAACTACAATTCCAACGGGACTTAATTAATAAGGCTGATAACGAGTACACGCGGATGTATGGCTCGATGAGCGATACTACTAAACTACTGTTTTGGTATCGTCTGGCTCAAGGAATGGATAGCAATGTCATCAGCCCTATGCCTCCAAACTACGAGCTTTCCAGTGAATCAAAAGGGATATTAAACCAGCTCGAAGGGATGGATTTCGAGCAACAAATTACTCTATTTCGCGACTATGTATCGCCGATGGGCGCTGAACCTAAGCAAGGTGCAGAAGTATAGAGATAAGGGGGCGCGAAATTTCGCGCCTCAGAAGATTCTGGAACGAAATTACAAATCAAAATTAACAGCAAAGAGGTAAACATGGCATCTACAAATGTTAACGATCTCAAGCCACTAGCAAAACAATTTACGAGCCTAGATATCGACGACCAGCTAGGAGTAATGGCTTTAATCTACAAAGAAATTTCTGGTTCGATTCCAGCAGATAGTTTACCAACAAGCTCTAGTGATGTTCAAAGCATCGTCGGAAGCGTACAAAAAATGTCTTCTGAAGAGCAAATAAATGCTCTACGCGACTTGTTGCCAGCCAACAAAACGGATCAAAACGAAACTATGCTCGATCCTAATCCTGCTAAGGCACTGCCTGAATTACTACAAGGGAAAACAGAAGTTCCTGTAGGGGAGTATGGCAAGCTAAATCCTGAATCTAAGTTGGCAGTTTGGTATCTTTTGGCGCAAAAATTAGGTAGTGGAATTGTTGCCATTCCCAGCGACTACAGCCCCTCGGCGGAAGCAATGCAAGTCTTCAATTCCCTCAAATCTATGGGGCAAGAGCAAATGGCTAATTTCGTAGTCAAAGGTATGGAAGAGTTGAGTTCCAACATCACAGAACCGCCCAAGAATGCGGAATAAGCGATCGCTCAAATCAGATACAGCTAGATAATCCTCAGTGCTACCAGGCTAAGTCTGATAGCATTTTTTTATGAGCATCATATTTGTAAAACTGTTTCACGCACCACTCACCACGCACCACGCACCAATGACCAATGACCAATGACCCAACTTTTCCCGCTATTATGGTGGATTGGTGGTGGCTGTTTAACCGCCATTATCGGTGTCTTCGTAATTCTATATTTTCGAGGCACATTTCGCGATCGCATTGAATACAAAGTCAAACATGTTCCCGCGCCTCAAGATGCACGCTTTTCCCTCGCCCTAGCTAGCTTATCTAACTCTGTCGTTACCAGCGGACGCTCGACAGATTTTTGGCTGGAAGCAGAACAAATTAACGCTGCACGACTAGAAGCCATCCGTAGTGCCAAACATAAGATTCACTTCGAGACATTTTTCATGACTCCCGGGCGCAGGGCGAACGATTTCGCCGCCGCGATCGCCGAAAAAGCCCAAGCAGGTGTTAAGGTACAAGTCATTGTTGATAAGTATGGGGTCAAAACTTTACCGCAGCGTTACTGGAGACGACTAAAGGCTGCTGGAGTCGAAGTCAGGTTCTTCAATGATTTTAACTGGCGATCGCCCATTGATTATTTTGCCCGCAGTCACCGCAAGCTATTAATTATTGATGGCGAATTTGCCTTAATTGGTGGTGCAGGTGTCTCCGATTACTGGGATGGCAGAGATAATATTCGAGGAACTCATCCTTGGTACGACTTTGAAACGCGGCTAGAAGGCGAAGTTGTCGCTGTGTTAGAAGGTATGTTCATGCAACACTGGACTTACGTGCATGGTACTGCTGACTTATCGACTACAGTTTCCCAGCTTGGAACGTCGAGCAACCCGACAATTCTCGTTACCGCAGGCGACGATCCTTCCTATCGTTCTGCATCAGTTAAAGCTTTATTTCAAGTTAGCATTCATGCTGCCAGACAGCAGGTTTGGATTGCCAGCCCCTATTTTCTCGCCGATAAAAATATTCGCATTGCCCTAGTCGATGCTAAAAAGCGCGGGGTTGATGTCAAAATATTCACGAATGGGATTCGCTCGGACAAGAGGTTTGTTTATTTTGCTTCCTGCGAACAATATCGCAATCTCCTCGCTGCTGGCGTAGAAATTTATGAATATCAACCCAGTATGATGCACGCTAAAGCATTATTGATAGACAATCGCTGGCTCAGTACTGGTAGTGCTAATTTCGATCCGCGGAGTTTTTTTCATAATGACGAGTTAGATATTTCTACTTCTGATATTTGCTTAGTCAAGCACGTTGAGAAAATATTTTTACAAGGATTTGCTAAATCTAAACAAGTCAGTTTCACTGAATGGAGAAAACGCCCTTTATGGCAAAGAGCGTTAGCTAAAATTGTTCTCTTTTTTGAATCGCAGTTGTAGAAATACAAAATTTTGTGTCTCTACTAAATATTCCGTGCTACTCCAACGTCGTTGACTTTTGCAGGTAGAATGATGCCGTAATATAAAGCGGCAACTGCTGTTAAACCGTTCAACAAAACGTTGCCACCAAAAATTGGCATTAGCCCAAATACTGTATTGGCCGCAGGAATGACTCCTAAAAGAGCAATTAAGATGTAGGAAACAGCAAAAAAGCGGTTAAATACACGCGCACTACTAGCACTGGTATAGGAAGCAATACCAAAAATTCCTACAGCACAATGGACTAAATTGTGTAAGAAATTGGTAGGAAATATCCCAAATAAATAGCCAAATCCGGCAGAATATGCTCCTGTTGCAACATCTGGTGGAACATATGAGGCGTTGGTTCCAGGTAGGTGAACGAAAGCTGGAATAAAGCCAGCAATACCGAGAATCAAAAAAGTCATTCCGAGAACTAGAGCGCAATAACGCTCTGCCATGTTCGTTCTCTCCATTTTCATGGCATCCATACTCGCTATTTCTCCCGTCACTAAGTACAAATTCTTGTTATTGAAAAGGTCAACCTCTATATTCTCTAATTCACCTTAAGATAACTGCGATCGCACTCTATCCAAAGATAGGGATGGGAGAATTCGGAATTCGGAGTTAAAAAGCTTTTTAAAATCGTAATATAGGTCTGCACAAAGGAAGACGATCTTATGGTGACTACAGAGGTAGCTGTTTTGTCATTACTCAAACGTACAGTTTTAAATTCCCGCACCAAAATCCATAATTCGTTCTACAGTCAAATCTAAATTAGGGAAGAATTGGGAAATGATGCGATCGCTGCCTGTAAAACTCGTAAAGCGGTATTCGGTTTCAACCAGAATACTTTCAGAAGCAAATAACTGTCCGATTGAAATTGTTGGTTGCAAAATTTTGGGATTGCGTCTATCTGGATATCTATCGAGATGAAAGAGCGGATCGATAATCCACAACTCTTTGACTCCAAAGGCTGCATACCAAAGGGGTTTAGTTCTATAATCATCTTCCCAATTGGTACTAACAATTTCGATGGCGATGCTAGGAGGTTCTTTAAGTACTGCTTGGGTTTGGGTTTGGCGATTCCAATCGTCTCTATCTACGGCAATTAAGTCGGATTTGCGTGTATCTTTCGTGCCTAATGCGAGTACTGGCTGGGGATGAATGAGTAATCCTAGATTGGCTCGCATACTTTCTAAACTAAGAGAGACTAATAACCCAGTGCGGAGATTTTCATGCTTTCCAGAAGGTTGTGCCATCGGTACTAGTATCCCATTAATCAGCTCGTACTCCCCGTCTTCTGGCAAATCCAGTTCTAGAAACTCTTCAACCGTGTAGGTTTGCAATTGGCGATCTGTAAGCATAGGACAACCCTCCGCAGGAGATACTTTATTTTGGCATTGGTCACTTTTCAGTAACCAGTGACCAGTGACCAGTGACCAGTGACCACGTACCACTCACTACACCCTACACCCCACACCCCACACCCTACACCCTACACCCCACACCCTACACCCCACACCCTGCTCGTGCGCTCCCTGCTCCCTGCTCGTGCGCTCCCTATTCACTGATAACTGACTAATGTAAAATCTATAAAGCCTGCATCCACAGCTGATTGTGCCTTATCAGCCTAGCGTTACTCTCTGTATCAATCCTAGTGACCCCCAGCATCCACACGTCCAAGCAGGGGGAAACAAGTTTTGTACGACTTGCGGCGCGCCGATCGCGTTGCGAGAGCGTTATATTCCACTCAAAAAATTAGGAACGGGTGGATTTTCTGTAATTTACACCATTTGGGATCTGCAAACTCAGACCGAACGAGTGTTGAAGATTTTGCTAGAAAATGGCGCTAAAGCAAGACAATTGTTTCAGCAGGAAGCAGCAATCTTAACCAGCCTCAACCATCCTGGCGTTCCTAGAGTCGAGCCAGACGGCTATTTTCACCTACCCGCCAGCAATTCCAAGCGGGATCTATTTTGTTTGGTCATGGAAAAAATCGACGGTCAGACTTTAGAGGCTATCCTCGACAAGTACGACCGAGGTTGTCCAGAAGAAATGGTTCGAGATTGGTTCGGACAAGCTTTAGAAATTCTACAGGTATTGCACAGCAGGCAGATCATCCACCGCGACCTGAAACCCTCAAATTTAATGCTACGTCAAGAAACAAATCGACTAGTATTGATCGATTTTGGTGGAGCCAAAAAAAGGCGATCGCGCCAGCATTCCGTGTCAGCCGCAGATAGCTCAACTCGACTCTATTCTCCTGGCTACAGCCCTCCAGAACAATCTTCGGGACGGGATGTGGAACCAGCTGCCGATTTCTATGCTTTGGGTAGAACAACAATTGAATTACTCACTGGTCAGCCTCCCTCTGAGTTGGAAGATCCCGTAACCAAGGAGTTGAGTTGGCGACATTTAGTCCAAGTTAGCCCAGCATTTGCCGATCTCCTGGATGAATTAGTGCAGGAAGATGCCCGCCTGCGCCCAACTAGTGCTACGGCGATCGAACAAAGGTTATTACAAAGTCCACCGACCAAAACGCAACCATCTGTATATCAAGCAATTCATCAACTGAGTTTGAATGGCTGGAAGCGATCGCAACTCATAGCTACCTACTTAACTCACCGCTTAGCGCAAATTAGCAAACAGCGATCGCCCCAACTTGTGAATCAAATGCATCAGATTGCTGCGCGAACGACGAATTTGTTCGCTGAAACCATTAGGAAGCAATCGCCGCCATCAACCTTTCAAACTCACAATACTGCCCCCCAGGGATCGCATACTCTACGACAAGCAACCCAGCGCAGACTATCGACAAGCCGCTTTGCGTCTATACCATTTGTTACCAAGATCGCTAGAAGCCTAACAAATATAACTCGTTCTCTATGGCGATTGACTACCCAAGTAGGACACGCTGGAATAGATACTATCCGAGCAATTGTGTGGAGCGCGATCGCGGCTGTTGTCGGAACTAGTATCGGCTTTATCTTTGGTTATTTTTCTCCCTTGGGAATCGCAGTCAATAGCTTCCTAGTAGAATACCTACCCCAACTGATGACAGACTCTCAAATTGCCACAGAAGCAGAATCGATCGTGTTTGCATCGGCGGGGTTATTTACAGCCGCAGGATTGACCGCACTGGGAGTTTTTGACCAACGACGACACTATTTAATGTCTGCTTTATTAGGTGCTAGCGGTTATGTTTTGGGCTGGTTGTGTTGGACTTTAATTACGCCTTACATTGGAATTTGGAGCTTGCCTGCAACTGTCTGCGTGGCGATCGCCTTTCTCGTCTCCGGCTTGGGTTTGCGCCGTCATCGCTTTTTTCATGCCACCGTTGCTGCTGTTAGTACGGCGATCGTCTTTACTATTCTGATTCGGCTCAATCTTTTCCCAGCCCTAATTTTTCATCTTAGTCCGCAACCAAGTTGGTTTGAGCTTCAGTTGTATGCTACCTTTTTTGGCGCGATCGCCGCGATCTCTAGTTGCTGTCTGGGGATTAGCCACTACATCCTTATTCCTTGCTGGCGTTGGTTGCAGCGCTAAAGAGAGCAAGAGGCAGAATCTGAAAAAGATTTCTTCTGTCTCCTGCCCTTTACAATTGCATACCTAGACACAAGCCTTACCGCACGCTGCTATTGCTGGCATTCACGAAATTCTCTCGAACCTCCTCCAGTTGGTTCTGGGATCTGATTGGACTCGCAAAATATTCCAGCTCTATCGGTGTTAGAGCCAGGAGTTGAGGTTTGCGATTCAGGGGTAGACGTATCGCTAGCATCGGGGCTAGTCGTAGCATCAGGACTCGTGGTTTCGGGCGTACCTGCATCAGGAGTTACGTCAGGCGTAGTCGTTCCCTCTGGACTCGTACCTGGCGCGGGGCTAGTTGCATCGGGTGTAATTGCATCCGGTGTGGTTGCATCGGGTGTAGTTGCATCGGGTACAGTCGTATCCGGTGTAGTTGTATCCGGTGTAGTCGTTCCTTCTGGGCTTGTACCAGGCTCAAGTGTCCCTGCGGGTGGAGTTGTTTGACTATCGGGAGTAGTAGGTACTTCCTGGGTTTGAGCTTGTAATAAGACTGAGGTTTGTGGCTTTGCTTGAGCTGAGAAACCGCCTACAAGCAATAGGGCGAGAACAGAACCACCTGTCAAAAACTGTTTGAGCATATTTTACTGTCTCCTTTGCTTTAGCTGTCGTGCCAGAAATATAGAAATTCTTAGCTCAGCTTGGCATTTCTGAGTTTATTGCCACCTGTACCATAATGTAGATTTGGTATTTTTGGCTACCGATGTAGTCGATACAAAAATTTCTGTAATAAAAATTACTTTTTACTATCAAAGTCTATTTTTCAACTACAACAAACAACGAATCCTAGTATAAAAAATTACTTAAATTTGCTCGCAGACAAAGTTACATAAATAATAACTAGCCAACTCAATAAAGGTATTATGGTTATTTATAAAAAGAGCTAATAACTACCCGCAACTCACGGCTCACAACTCACTGTATGGTTTATGACATCTCAGAAAACTAATCCGCCAGATCCAGCAACGACAACTCAAGAAACAAAAATATCAGAAGCATCTGGATGGCTGCGACTATGGCGATCGCAGCAGGAAAACATTCGCCTAGTCGCGATCGCTCTAGTTATGGCGCTGATAATCCGCATTTTTGTCGCGGAACCACGCTATATTCCCTCAGATTCGATGATACCCACCTTACATACAGGCGATCGCTTGGTAGTCGAAAAAGTTTCGTATTGGTTTCACCCGGCTGAAACAGGCGACATTGTAGTATTTGAACCACCTGCACAGTTGCAAAGCATGGGTTATCACAAAAACCAAGTTTTTATCAAACGAGTTATCGGTCAACCAGGGGATACCGTCAGCGTGAAGAACGGTCGAGTTTATCTCAACGGGCGATCGCTCTCGGAAGATTATATTGCCGAACCGCCTGCTTATCAACTCAACTCAGTCCAAGTTCCAGCAGGAACTTACTTCGTCATGGGAGACAACCGCAACGATAGTAATGACTCTCACGTTTGGGGCTTTTTACCCCAAGAAAATATTATCGGTCGTGCCGTATTCCGCTTCTTCCCCTTCGATCGCATGGGATTTATCTCAAGCTAACGCGGTTTTCAGGCAAAACAAAAAGTTAGCTAGTCTCTTGGCGTGGAATGCTGGGGATTCAAGCTTTTAGACTCTGGCGAAAGCTAGAAGGAGTTGTCGCAGTATGTTTTTTAAAGAAGCGAGAAAAGTATGCTGCATCGTTAAAGCCAAGTCGAAAGGCAATTTCCTGCACGGATTCAGTCGATCTCGACAGCATTGCTTGGGCTTCGGATAGCGTTTTTTCAATCATCCAGGCGTTGACAGATTTACCCGTTTTGCTTTTAATCACCGTACTGAAATAACCAGGGTGAAGATGCTGCGCTTGGGCAAAGTCCTGCACTCGATATGGGCGATCGAGTTTTCCCATCGCGAGATCGCGAAAATGAGCTTCCAAGTTGCGCTTGAATGTCATGACAATCTCTGAACCCGTTTGTGATTCAGCCAAAGGATTATAGGTATTCCAAAAGCGCTCTTTAATTTTGAGTAGCAGTACAACTATCAAACTGCCAATAATTTTGAATTTGTAGGCAGAATCCGATTGGTATTCTTGTAAAAGTTGCGTTCCCAAGTCGTCAAAAATTTGAAAAACTTCGCGATCGGGATAGTGCGGTGGCACAATCTCAGCAATTAAAAACGGAAAATCATCAAAAATATTTTCATGGACGTATTGCTTCAGAAATGTTTCTGAAAACGTAATCACGTAGCCATGCGATAGTTCGTAAATCTTAAATCCCTTAACGTGACCGGGATTAGTAAAGTAAATCGTCCTGTCCTTTATTTCGTAAGATTGACCATCAAGAATGTAGCGACCTCGCCCTTTACGAATCAGCAAGATCGAGTAATAGTTAGCGCGAAATAGGGGAGACTCGACCGGCACATTGCTATGAACTAGCTCAAGCTGATGAATCGTAAAATCAACGTCTTGTTTTAGGGTTCCACCCATTGATGCATAAAACTCAGACATGGAGTTGTAAGCTTTAATCGCATCAGACATTGGCATACTCCACTATTTCAAAGTCTGCCTTAATTGTACTTTGTCGGGTATAGGTTGATACGAATAAGCAAACAAAGTCCGCCGGTGCGGACTCATGGAAAATTAAGGGTGTTGAACCCGCGTTGTTTTGACTCCTCGCATCCTGAAACCACAATCGAACGCCTAGTCACCTAGTCGCGCGTTTATTGTCAAGTCAGGTTTTTTGTCTGAACCAGGCGATCGCACCGAGGCTAACGGCGATCTGCAGGATACGTACTCGATGCGTACACAATTAAGAGAACGCATAATAAAAAAGCTGCTAATAAACCGAATAAAACTCCAGTTGCAGTTGAAGCGAATTGCCCTTCACCGTAGGCAAAATAATAGATGTGATGCATGAAACTACCTCAAACTCAAAAATTTTGATGCGATCGCAGCAAGGCGATCTATCCGAGTTTCTACCAACCTACATGAATACCTCGAACCATGAGTGAGGCATTGGCAAGCTCCAAAATGATTAATAAAAACAAGAAAAACATCAGCATTAAACCTACCATTAACGGTGTTGTACCCCAACCAGGGGCAACCTTACCAGCTTCCGAATTAAAATTTCTGAAAAAGTACTGCACGGGGGCAGTTTTTTTAGGTTGATATTTTGGTTGTTGCATAAATGAGGGGTGAGGAGTAAGGGGTGAGGAGTAAGGGGTGAGGGTTTGTAGAGACGTTACATGTAACGTCTCTACAGGAATGCTACATAGCAGGTTCTCTGGTTCCAGCCATAGCTGCAACCGGTACTTTCTTGCGTGTAGAAAGGTCTCCTACCTTCTGGAAGACACCAAACTCTACCTGTTCGTCCAAACCAGGATCGATCCCAGCAAAGACATCGCGGAAGATAGCGCGGGAACCGTGCCAAATATGCCCGAAGAACCACACTAAAGCAAAGCAACAATGGAAAAAGGCAAAGAATCCTCGATTGCTGGTGCGGAATACGCCGTTAGAATTATAGGTTTCGCGATCGAAATCAAAGACTTCACCAAGTTGAGCTTGACGGGCAAATTTCTTGACGGTGCTTGGTTCTGTATATGTTTGACCGTCTAATGTGCCGCCCACAAAGCTAACAGTAACGCCTTTTTGCTCGAAGCTATACTTAGCTTCTGCTCTGCGGAAAGGAATATCGGCGCGGACGACATCATCTTTGTCTGTCAAAACGACTGGGAAGGTTTCAAAGAAATTTGGCATTCTGCGCACGGTTAATTCTCTTCCTTCGCCATCTTTAAAAATGGCATGACCGAGCCAAGTTTTGGCGACTCCATCTCCATCCACCATCCGACCGACTCGGAACAAACCGCCTTTTGCCGGACTGTTGCCAACGTAATCGTAAAACGCTAGCTTTTCAGGAATTTCTGACCAAGCTTCCGAGAGGCTTTTACCTCCAGCTAGATCGGATTGAACGCGGCGATCGATCTCTTTTTTGAAGTAATTTTGATCCCATTGAAACCGAGTTGGTCCCCATAATTCAATAGGAGTGGTAGCAGTGCCATACCACATCGAACCGCAAGCAACAAAACCAGCGAAAAAGAATACTGCCAACCCGCTAGCAAGAGCGCCTTCAATATTACCCATTCTCAAGGCTTTGTACAGTACCTCTGGCGGTCGAGTCACGATATGGAACAATCCGCCGATAATACCGACAATCCCCGCCGCAATATGGTGCGCCACCACACCACCAGGATTGTAAGGATTAAAGCCTTCTGCTCCCCAGACAGGCGCAACGCCTTGGACGTGACCAGTCAATCCATACGGATCGCTGACCCACATCCCAGGACCAAAAATTCCCGTTAAGTGGAAAGCACCAAAACCAAAACAGAGTAACCCTGCTAACAATAAATGAATGCCAAAAATTCTGGGAAGATCTAACACTGGCTCGTTTGTTTTGGGGTCGAAAAATGTCGCTAGATCCCAATAAACCCAATGCCAACAAGCAGCCAGAAACTCTAATCCTGAGAAAATAATATGGGCGATCGCCACAGTTTCAAACGTCCAAAAACCAGGATCGGCGACCGATTCACCCGTAATACTCCAACCTTGCCAAGAATTAGTCACCCCCAAGCGAGCCACAAAAGGCATTAAAAAACATCCCTGTCGCCACATTGGGTTTAAAACTGGATCGCTAGAGTCGTACAATGCGAGTTCAAATAACAGCATGGAACCAGCAAAACCCGCACACAGAGCGTTATGCATTAGGTGAACGGCAATGAGTCGTCCTGGGTCGTTTATGACCGATGTATGCACTCGATACCAAGGTAATCCCATTAATTATGCTCCTTTTTCAGTTATTCAGTTATCAGTTGTCAGTTGTCAGTTGTCATTCGTCATTCGTCATTTGTTAGCAGAGAGTTTTGACTTTTGACTTTTCACTCACTCGTCACTTGTTAAACAAAAAGTTGGAGGTATGTTCCCGTTATTGAATTAGGGAAAAAGTATTTTATTCCAATCAAAAACAAAATCAGAATGAATAACAGAGTCAAATCAATTATGGGATCGACAATTTTTTTCTGAACTATTTTTTGCATAGCTTTCGACCGAGAAAAAATGATTTAACAGGGAAATATTAAATTTTTACAAGTTTTGCAAAATTGACAATTTTTTATGCTGTGACTAACAAGCCATAACACTCTCATTTGAATGACCAGAGATTTATAGGGTTGCCACTAGCCATCAGTCGCTGATTCAGCCGAAATACAAACAACAAATGACCAATGACAACTAAAGAAAAGGGGAAGAAGCCAGAACAATCTTCTTCCCGCTGCGCTCCAAACTTGTCTAGTCGAGCGGGGGCATAGATAAGACTGGTTCGTCTTCGCGATCGATGCCTCTTTCAAAACCAGCAGCCGCAGCTCTAGCGCGTCCGGCGTGCCACAAGTGACCGACTAGAAATAGAAAAGCGAAAACAAAGTGAGCTGAAGCCAGCCAAGCGCGGGGAGAAACGAAGTTGAAAGAATTGATCTCCGTTGCTACACCACCTACTGAGTTGAGAGAACCCAGAGGTGCATGAGTCATGTACTCAGAAGCACGACGAATTTGCCAAGGTTGAATGTCATATCTGATTTTCTCCAGGTCGAGTCCGTTGGGACCGCGTAGTGGCTCTAACCAAGGACCGCGAAAGTCCCAAAATCGCATCGTTTCACCACCAAAGATAATTTCTCCCGTAGGCGATCGCATCAGATATTTACCCAATCCCGTCGGACCTTGGGCTGAAACCACGTTTGCCCCCAACTGCTGGTCGCGTACCAAGAAATTTAATGCTTGCGCTTGCGATGCTTCTGGCGCAGTGGGTCCATAAAACTCGCTGGGATAGGCAGTGTTATTAAACCAAATAAAACAGGCAGCAATTAAAGCTTGTCCAGCTACATTTCCCAGACTTTGAGAGAGGTAAGCTTCACCCGACCAGATGAAAACGCGCTCCGCCCACTTAAATGGCTTAGTTAAAACGTGCCAAATACCACCAGCAATCAAAATTCCTCCCATCCAAATGTGACCGCCAACTATATCTTCCAGGTTGTTGACGCTGGCAATATTACCCGCACCACCAGTAAAACCTTTGAAGAGATAGCCAAAAATGATTCTGGGGTCGAGGGTGGGATTGGTCACGACACGGACATCGCCGCCGCCTGGAGCCCAAGTATCGTACAAGCCACCCAAATACATAGCTCTAGCGACTAACAAGAGCGCTCCCAAGCCCAGAGCAATCAGATGATATCCCAAGATGCTCGTGACCTTATCTTTATCAGTCCAGTCAAAATCGTAGAAACCTGCTAGCCTTTCCGGTCCTTTAATCGAGTGATAGACACCACCAAAACCAAGAACAGCCGAGCCGATTAGATGTATGGCGGCGATCGCAAAAAATGGGAAAATATCAACGACTTGACCACCTTGCCCAACACCAAAACCCAAAGTAGCAATGTGGGGCATCAAAATTAAACCCTGCTCGTACATCGGTTTTTCCGGTACGTAGTGGGCAACTTCAAACATTAGCATTGCGCCTGCCCAGAAAGCCACTAATCCAGCATGGGCAACGTGAGCGCCTAAAAACCGACCGGACAAGTTGATAAACCGTGCATTTCCAGCCCACCAAGCATATCCAGTAGACGCTTCATCCCGTCCTTCTCTGGGCGTATCGACATTAGTTGTCGTTGTAATCGAGCGATCGAAAGGTGTTTCCATTATTAGTTATTAGTTATTAGTTGTTGGTTGTTGGTTGTTGGTGAATAGTCATTTGTCATTTGTCAATAACTAGTTTTGACTTCTAACTTTTGACTTTTGACTTCTTTCCCTAGTCCCCAGCCCCTAACTCCTAGTCCCTCCTAAAGGGCATTTCCACGCGGTAAGACTTCTTCGGGGAATTGGAATTTTTCGTGAGGTTGGTCTTGGGGTGCTAACCAAGCTCTGGCTCCCTCGTTGAGGAGAATATTCTTGGTGTAGAAAGTTTCAAATTCTGGGTCTTCTGCGGCACGCAATTCTTGAGAAACAAAGTCGTATGCCCGCACGTTAAACGCTAAACCTATCATGCCAATTGCACTCATCCACAAACCCGTGACGGGAACAAATAACATGAAGAAATGCAGCCAGCGTTTGTTAGAGAAAGCGATGCCAAAAATCTGCGACCAATAGCGGTTAGCCGTGACAAAAGAATAGGTTTCTTCTGCTTGGGTAGTAGAAAATCCCCGAAAAGAATTAAAGCCTTTGGTGTCTCTATATAGAGTATTTTGTACCGTAGCCCCATGAATTGCACATAACAAAGCACCTCCCAAAACGCCAGTTACACCCATCATGTGAAATGGATTGAGCGTAAAGTTGTGAAAAGCTTGGAAAAATAGTAAGAAACGGAAAATTGCGGCAACTCCAAAAGAAGGAGCAAAAAACCAACTGGATTGTCCTAACGGATAGATCAAAAAGACACTGACAAAGACGGCGATTGGAGCGGTGAATGCGATCGCATTGTAGGGGCGGATGCCTACAACTCTCGCAATTTCCATCTGCCGCAAACAAAAACCAATTAAGCCGAAAACACCATGTAAAGCGACAAAATTCCACAAGCCACCGATTTGACACCAACGGGTGAAATCCCAGTTGGCTTCTGGTCCCCATAAAAATAGTAGAGAGTGACCCATGCTATCGGCTGGAGTGGAGACAGCAGTAGTGAGAAAGTTACAGCCTTCTAGATAAGAACTGACAACACCGTGGGTATACCAGGAGGTCACAAAGGTAGTGCCAGTAAACCATCCGCCAATTGCCATATAAGAGCAGGGAAAGAGCAACAAACCAGACCAGCCGATAAAGACAAAGCGATCGCGCTTCAGCCAGTCATCGAGTACACCGAACCATCCCCACCCAATTGGGGTAGATCGAATTGCTATAGTCATATGTCAAGTTCCTATTTTTGAATGGGTAATTGGTGATTGGTAGTTGGTAGTTGGTAGTTGGTCACTACTAGTTTTTGACTTTTGACTTTTAACTTTTGACTTTTCCCTAACTCCTAACTCCTAACCCCTTTTTTATTGCCAGTCTGTTCGACCGTTATTTTGAAAATAGGGTGCGCCAGGAGAGGAAATGACCTGCAAAATGAGGTCGAAGTAAGGAATGACTTCGGCTGCATCTTCTGGTGTTAGCATGGCGTTAACTTCTGCTTTGACGCAAAGCATATATTGGCGCACATTTTCTAAGGGGATGCCGACGCTGTTGTAGAGTTCTTTCATCCCAATTAAGCCAATTTCCTCTAACGGTTTTTCATTTCCGGCTAGCAGGCAATAACTCACCAGACGGATGTACCACCCGATATCCCGCATGGCTGCCTCAGTTTTACGGGCATTGCCGCTATTACTGGGAGTTCTGGGGCAGATCTTCCAAAATTTTTGCGTTGCTCGTTCGACAATCTTTTTTTCGTTCTGTGCTAGAACTTTCGCCAGACGGATACGCTCTGTTCCTGTTTTATAGAAATTTTGCAGGGCGCGAATTTCACCAGGAGTAGGATAGCGTACCTCTTCATCAGCGTTCAGAATCACTTGCTTGACTATACTCATAGCTCTCCTCTAAGCTCTCTTCTGGTGTACTGTTGCGATCGCCTACTATTTCCGCATGTCTCATCTCGGTTGCTCCGTTCGATCGCCCATCGCTGGTAATTTGATTCAGAATCGGTTGTTCGACAAACTGAGATAGTGCTGCCCAATTCGCTTTTCTCGGGTTGTATTTATCGGGAACAGTTTCTGCTGCTTGCTCGCGCCTTAACTGATTTTCGTGACGCGGCGATCGCATCAAGTAACCCCTTGCAGTGACGTAGCGTTCGTAAGGCACTGTATTTTCTCCAAAACACTCTAAGTATTCGGGACTGTCGATAATGGCATCGATCAGCGCGTAGAAGCCTCTCGTGGCGCAGATCTCATAGTAGCGATTCATTTCTTGTCGTCCGTAGGTGGGACGACCCATCAACCGTCGATGGATGTATTCAATTGCCTTCGTTACGTAAAGCGAATCCCAATATAAGCTACGGAATACTTTCGACTTGGCTAACTGCCGCACGAACTCCCGCACGCTAATTTCGCCCCCTAGCAGCTTCGATTCAGCACTGGATAGCGGTTGCCGCTGACCTTCATATAAAGAGCGACCGAATACCTGCCGATAGGCTCCTTCAATAAATGCTGGGGATGAGTGGTGCAGAAGATTAACGCTAGGACCCTGATGCCCTGGCTGACTCACGCCGTTTGATTTCCCGTTGGCATGATGCACGGGTTCTAGCTTCAGTACCCTAGTACCCAAGGAGCCAGGAACTTTACCCAAAGCATTACCGTTGAGCTTGTCGGGACTACCTGCACCAGAACCGATCAGAATTCGGCGCGTATCCTTGTTAAAAAATGCAGGTTGGGGGCGAGGATTGCGGGTTTCATCGGGGAAAATTGCCCCAAACTGAATTTCTAGCGGGTCGTTACCGCAACCGTAAGGATGCTGTTCGGGTAGGGGTTTCTGGTAACTACCGAATAGAGTAATAAACTGAGGGACTTTCCGCACTGGAGCGCTGTATTTAAATAAGTCTAGCTGCGGTCCCCAGTTGCGGCATTCTTGCGCTTCTTGACCCAATCCCCGCAAATACGGTACTGTCTCTTCACCAAAATAATCGCTGTACTCCGCAGAATCGACAAACGCATCGACCAAGGCAGGCAAACCACCTTTAGTCATGACATCAAAGTATGCCTGAAATTCCTCGCGACTGCTCAATCCGCGTCCCAAGAAGTGCCGCGCTGCCAGTTCGATCGCCCGACTGATAGTAAAAGGTTCGTAGAATAATTTGCGGTAGAGGCGAGATTTACCTAAACGGCGCACGAATTCTTTAACTGAGATGTTTCCACCGATGAGCTGAGATTCTAACTCGGCTTTCTGAGTAAACCCATAAGTGTCAGTCACATCGCGCTCGAATACATGACGATAAATCGCTGCGATCGCCTCTTGTTTCTGCGTTAGCGTCGCTCCCTGCTTGAAAACAAACTTCGGTCGCACTTCTGCTGACATTGAATAACTTTGCGGCAGTTGCAATCCTTGTTGGTCGTTGGAAACACCAATTCTGACTTGATTTGAGGGTTTATCGGTCAGATATTCGGCAATCAGTAAGTCAAAGTATCCCTTGACTAATGCCGTTGCCTCCGCATCCTCTAAGAAATAGTCGAGCGACTGTCGCCGCATTGCCCGCAGTGCCACAATAGTAGCTTCTGTGACATCTTCTGGAATTACGCCGCGCAAGCCCCTGACATTAACACTCAAAATGCTGCCATCACCCGCCACAATTGCATAGGTGATATAGCGTAAAAACCAAGCCAAATCCCGCAGCGATCGCTTCATCCTGACTGCACCATAGCGAGACACGTTGATGAAGCGAAAACCACCAGGCAAAGGATCTTGATTATTAAATAAGTCGCGAAAACGCTGCAACCAACCACTCAAAGGATTGCTGTAATATGCAACTTCTTGGATTTTTAAAGCCTCTTTGACCATCACAGCACCAGCTTTTCTTCTAGCAGCCGTGAGAAAATCTTCACCGATATAATAACCAGAACCAGGCA
The DNA here is from genome assembly GCF_051657925.1 of Chroococcidiopsis sp. Taxonomy (NCBI): domain Bacteria; kingdom Bacillati; phylum Cyanobacteriota; class Cyanophyceae; order Chroococcidiopsidales; family Chroococcidiopsidaceae; genus Chroococcidiopsis; species Chroococcidiopsis sp. The sequence continues at coordinate 11,258 of NZ_JBOFLP010000098.1, read as the reverse complement.
ATCCAATCTTTTCTTTCGGCTTTTCTAAATAAGCCATCGGCGAACCGCCAACAAAAATTCGATTAGCCCCAGCTAACACGATTTCATCAGCATGTTGAGTCAGCGTGTTGGCAATTTCTAACAATTTCACGCCCGAACTGAAAAAATCAGCGAGTTCTTGTAGTTCGGTATTTTTTAAACAACGGTCTTGTTGTACCGCATGAGAAATCACTGCAACTGGGACAGTATGATATCGTTGCGGTTGAGTTACCGGACTTCCACCACTTGCTTTTACACTCATTTTTAAAGGGGTTAGGAGTTAGGGGTTAGGGGTTAGAAGGAAGAAGAAAAGTTTTGACTTTTAACTTTTAACTTTTGACTTTCTAAGGAGTCATTCCCTGAATCAAACAATCAAAATACGGTGTGACTTCAGCAGCATCTTCCCGACTTAAAAGGTCTAAAGTCACTTCTTTTAGACAACGAATGCATTCCACCCAATTTCTTAAAGGAATTTCTAGGGATTCGTACATTTCTTTTACACCTACAATTCCGATGTCTTTGAGAGGTTCAATATCCCCCACAATCACTGTATAAGCAATTAGGCGGATATACCAATCTTGATCGCGCAAACAAGATGCCCGATAAGTTCTATTACCGCTATTACTTGGCGTGTCGGGACAGCATTCCCAAAACTTCAAACTACCTCTTTCAACAATTTCTTTTCTGTTTTCAATTAGAGTTGTAGCGATTCGCAAACGATTTTCTCCGCCATTATAGAAGTCGCGAATTGTCCGCAACTCCCCAGGACTTAAATAACGAGCTTCGCGATCGGCGCTAGCAATTGCTTTGGTGATGATACTCATAAGAAAGGGGTGAGGGGTGAGGGGTGAGGGGTGAGGGTAAGTCAAAAGTCAAAAGTTAAAAGTTAAAACTAGCTATTCACCAATGACTAATAACTAATGACTAATGACTAATGACTAATGACTAATGACTAATTAACTCAAACCAGCAGCAATATGGTCAAAATAAACACCCATTTCTCTGCCTGCATCGGCACCAACTAAACTAGTGACAACTTCTTTCATGGCTTGTACGGAGCGAATTGTTGCCCCAATTGGCACGCCTAAAGAGTTATAAGTTTCTCTTAAACCGTTGAGAATGCGCTCGTCTAAAATTGAGGTATCACCAGCTAACATTGCGTAGGTGGCATAGCGCAAAAAGTAATCTAAATCGCGCACGCAAGCAGCATAGCGACGACAAGTATACATATTACCACCAGGAGCGGTGATATCTGTATACAGCAAAGATTTTGCTACTGTTTTGGTGACAATGTTTTTAGCATTTGCACTGACTGCGATCGCAGTTTTTGCCCGCATATCACCACTTTGAAAGTAGTTTTGCAACCTATCTAAAGAAGATGGATCTAGATACTTGCCTTGAACGTCAGAGGAATTAATTAAAGCAGTAATTGCGTCTTGCATGAAATTGTCTCCTTAATTTTGGTAATGGGTAAGTCAAAAGCCGAAAGTCAAAAGTCAAACAAATAGAAGCTAGAAGCTAAACTTTACCAATGACAAATGACAAATGACAAATGACAAATGACGAATCAAGAAAGCGATCGCATCACGTAGTCAAAATATGCGGATACTTCTAAAGCATCTTCTTCGCTCATAAGCGATAGTGCTTCTTCTTTCAAACAGCGCATACATTCAACTATGTTTCTGAGCGGAATTTCGAGGTTGTTGTACATCTCTTTGATGCCAATCGTGCCGATTTCTTCTAGAGGTTTTTCGCTACCTGCTAATACGGAATAGGCGATCAGACGAATATACCAACCTTGATCGCGCTGGCAAGAAGCTGTTTTGCGTTCGTTACCGCTATTGCTAGGAGTATTGGGAACCCGCTCCCAAAATCTCGCGCTACCATTTTGAACGATTCTTTGCTCGTTTTCTGCTAATATTTTGGCGATCCGAATTCTCTGTTCGCCTGTTTTAACAAAATTTTGATAGACCTGAATTTCTTTTGGTGCAGGATAGCGAGATTCACTATCAGCATTCAGAATTAATTCGGTAACAATGCTCATTGTTTTCTCCTAAAAATTGCTAAGTCATTTTGTCAAGTTGGTTTGAGTAAAATTGGCAAGCCAATCGGAAAGTCAAAAGACTTGCCAATAAATAGCCAGAGGATAGCTAAATGAGTGCTGAACTTGCGATCGCCTGTGGTGCAACTTCACCAATCGCTGGCGCTTTGAACGCTACTGGAACGGCATCGCCACAAGCAAGATCTAGGGGGAAGTTATGAGCATTGCGTTCGTGCATGACTTCAAACCCTAGATTTGCCCGATTTAATACATCAGCCCAGGTAGGTAACACGCGACCTTGCGAGTCGAGGACTGAGTTATTGAAATTAAACCCGTTGAGATTAAATGCCATCGTACTGATACCCAGTGCCACAGCCCAAATACAAACCACGGGCCAAGCTGCTAAAAAGAAGTGCAAAGAGCGGCTGTTGTTGAAGCTGGCATACTGGAAAATCAGACGACCGAAATAACCGTGGGCGGCGACAATGTTGTATGTCTCCGATTCTTGCCCGAATTTGTAGCCGTAGTTTTGCGATTCGCTATCGCTTGTTTCGCGAATTAAGCTGGATGTCACCAACGAACCATGCATGGCGCAGAACAACGAACCTCCCAGCACTCCTGCGACTCCCAACATATGGAAGGGATGCATCAGAATATTGTGTTCGGCTTGGAAGACAAACATGAAATTGAAAGTACCGCTGATGCCCATTGGCAGACCATCAGAGAAGCTACCTTGTCCGATGGGATAAACTAAGAACACCGATGATGTGGCAGCAACGGGAGCGCTATAGGCAACGACAATCCACGGACGCATCCCCAAGCGATAGGACAACTCCCATTCGCGCCCTGCATAACAACACAGAGCTGGAATGTAGTGAAAACCTATCATCTGATAGGGTCCACCGTTGTACAGCCACTCATCCATCGAAGCTGCTTCCCAAATAGGGTAAAAGTGCAAGCCAATGGCGTTAGACATCGGCACTACGGCTCCAGTGATGATGTTATTGCCGTAGAGTAAAGAACCTGCTACTGGCTCGCGGATACCATCAATATCTACAGGTGGTGCTGCGATAAAAGCGATGGTAAAGACGCAAATGGAGACTCCTAAAAGGGGAATCATCAGCACGCCAAACCAGCCAATATATAACCGATTTTCCGTGCTAGTCACCCAATTACAGAACCTTTCCCACGCAGGGACGCGGTTTAATTGACGCTGTAAAACTGTAGTCATATGTCAGTTATCAGTTATCAGGTGTCAGTTATCGTAGGGGCGGGTTTTGACCAAAAATTTTTGGCTGTGGCTATGAATCTATTTGCTAAATCCGCCCGTACAAGGGTCAGTTGACAGTTATCGTAGGGGCGGATTTAGCTAAAGATTGACGGCTAAAGGCGATGAATCTGTATTCAAAACCCGCCCGTACAGGAATCAGGAGATAGAAGAGAGCTGAGGGAACTGAGGAAGCAATTAAACTCAACCCATACACCCCACACTCTCTTTCTTCACGCACCACGCACCACTCCTTACAAGTCAGTAGGGAACTGGTGCAACTGGCGATCGCGTGCCATATCTATGCCTAGATTTGCAAGCGCGATCGCGTCTGCCCATGTATTTACCGTTCTGCCTTGGCTCTCGATGTGGGTCGGCTCGAAGTTCAACTTTTCAAAGTTGAATGCTGCAATGTCAACCCCTAAAGCCGCAGACCAGATTCCTGCTACTGGAAAAGCTGCTAGGAAAAAATGCAATCGGCGCGAGTTGGGAAAGCTAGTTCCCCGCCAAATTAACCGCCACAAGTACAGTTGAGCTGCCCTAAAACTGTAGGTCGGGCGCTTTTGACCGAGCTTGTATCCGGCATTGGTCGATTCGCTCAATTCATCGATGCGATCGCCATTCGTACGGATCAAGGTAGAAGTCACTAAGGAACCATGCATGGCACATAAGAAAGCACCACCCAAAACTCCGATGACTCCCAAGACGTGAAAAGGACTCATGAGAATGTTATGGTCTGCTTGAAACCGCAACATAAAGTTGAAAGTCCCAGAAATTCCCAGTGGCATTCCTGCTGAGAAGCTACCTTGTCCGACTGGATAGACTAAGAAGACCGAAATTGAAGCCGCAACAGGCGCAGTAAATGCTAAAGAAATCCAAGGTCGCATTCCCAAGCGGTAGCTCAATTCCCATTCGCGATCTTGATAGCAAATAATTCCGATCAAGAAATGCAGCACGATCAGTTGATAAGGTCCACCGTTGTAGAGCCACTCATCTAAGGAAGCTGCTTCCCAAAGTGGATAAAAATGCAGTCCGATCGCCGCTGATGTTGGTACGACAGCAGCCGTAATAATGTTATTGCCGTCTAGTAGAGAGCCAGTAATCGGCGAACTCATACCGTCCATATCTACTGCTGGTGCGGCAATAATGGCAATGATAAACACGCTGGCTGCTGTCAGCATACAGGGAATCATTAGTACTCCAAACCAGCCGATATATAGCCGATTTTCAGTACTAGTCACCCAATTACAAAAGCGATCCCAAATACTAGTGCTTTGGCGTTTTTTTAATTCATTAGTGACTGGGATCTGTTCAGTAGGATCGCCACGAGTTGGAGTCGCGATCGCACTGTCTGTCTTTGACACCATGAGAATAGATGTTTAATAAAGGGCGAGAAATTTCCCACCGCAACAGCGTTTTAATCCTGATGCGATGGGTGACTTTTTGGAGTCGAATCAAAGCAATCAAAGTAGGAGCAACAAAACTTGTTGGACGTTGATTGTGTTTGAGAATAGGGAAAAAACCTGAAGAACCAATGAAGAAATGAAGTTTGTTTACAAAAAGTAATAATTTTACCAAGAAAACGCTCGCGCGATCGCTTGCCTTGAAGTTGCGATCGCCCTTACTATCAGATGCTTGCAACTCAATGTTATTGTTAGCAACAACGTCCAAAAAGTCTTTCGTTAGCAAATGAGCATTAACTCACTAAAAAATAAATTTAGGTAAAGACATATTAATTTTATTGAACAAAAGCAGACTAAAATTAGAGATTTGTGAATAATATTTGTCAAATAAGAAACACTGTTTACTGAATCTATCGTGAGAAAAACTACCCAACAAATTTATTTACTCGGAGGTATTAACACTTAGCATCTCAACAGCCAAAATTGTAGAACTTAATTTGGATAGACGTTTTGGCTATAAGCTTTCTAGCAATTAGATCCATGACAGCAGATTAAACTGTAACAAAAGCAACATAACTGTCGTTTTGCAACTGCTAGCTGAGGAATTTGGATATTTCGTAAGAAGTATTGACTGTTAGTAATTCTTGGCTAGCTATAGGAATCCGGTTTGATTTATGAACTTACTTGTGAAGATAGGGAAGAGGGAGAAGTCGTAAGTCATAAGTCGTAAGTCGTAACACGCATCTCTCACTAACCAACTACCAATTATCAACTACCAATTACCAATTACCAATTACCAACTCACTTATTCAATAGGTGATACAAAATGAGAATTTTACTCGTAGAAGACGACGAATCTGTTGCTAAGGCTTTAAGAAATGTGCTTCAGCAGCAAAACTATGTCGTCGATACTGCAACTGATGGTCAGACTGGGTGGGATCTCATTCAAACTTTCACCTATGACTTAATTTTGCTAGATGTGATCCTGCCTAAACTTGACGGTATTAAACTTTGTCAACGATTGCGCGATCGCAAATATCAAACCCCCGTGCTATTAATTACGGCGCAAGACTCTAGCGATCGCAAAGTGATGGGATTAGATGCAGGCGCAGATGATTATCTCGTCAAACCTTTCGATCTGCCAGAATTACTGGCTCGAATTCGCGTACTGTTGCGACGACAAAGTAAACCAATCCTACAAGCTTTAGAGTGGGGAGACTTACGGCTACAATGCGGGACGTGCGAGGTGACATATGGCGATCGCGTCTTGCATTTGACACCGAACGAATATCGTCTGCTAGAGCTTTTCCTGCGCCATCCTCAGCTCGTCTTAAGCCGTGGTGAGATTTTAGATCGAGTTTGGGCAGTTCCAGAAGCCCCTAAAGAAGACACGGTGACAGCTCATATTAAAGGTTTGCGACAGAAATTGAAACAAGTCGGCGCACCTGCCGATTTAATAGAAACAGTATACGGTCTGGGTTATCGCCTGAAACAACCCGCACCGACAACTAAAAAAACAAAACTGCGCGGCGCGTCTTTACCTCAAAACCAGGACTCGATCCAGCAGCAGACAAAAGCAGCCTTGGCAGAAGTTTGGGAAAAACTCAAACATCAAAGTAGCGATCGCGTTGCCTTGTTAGAGCAAGCAACCATATCCTTACTAGACAACAAGCTCACAGAAGAATTGCGCGAAAAAGCGCGACAAGCAGCACACAAGTTAGCAGGAGCGTTGGGTATTTTTGGGTTTACCAAAGGTTCGCGGTTGGCAAAACATATCGAGGATATCTGGCAAGCAGACGTAATTTTAGACCGTAGTGAGGCACTGCACTTATATGAAATGGTGATGGCATTAAAACGAGAAATTCAACGACCTAGCCTGAGCCAGCTCGATCGCCCTTTACCGCGCCAGCAATCGATCGTCATGCTAGCAATTGATGGCGATGCCGGACTAGCAGAGCAAATCGTCAAGTTGGCTGCAACCGCAGGGATGGGAGTAAAAATTGCGCCGAATATATCGGCAGCAAAAGCAGCGATCGCCCATTTAGAAAAGTTCAATCGCCTATCTCCAGCCGATGTAGTCATACTCAATCTTTCCCTTGCCAATACCACCGCCGCAGATTTAGCCATTCTTGCCGAACTGACAAACCGTACTCCACCAATTCCAGTCTTACTGTGTACCAGAGGCGATCGATTAAGCGATCGGATCGAGCTGTCTCGTTTGGGCGTTCACGCTTTTTTACGACAACCCTTCAACCCAGAGGAGGTGCTAGCAGCAGTTACGAAATTGCAACAAACTCACTCTCATCCCACCAAAATTCTAGTTGTAGATGACGATCCAGAGATTCTGACGCTAATGCAAGCGTTATTAGAACCTTGGGGCATTCAGCTCAACACGTTGGAAGAACCATCGCGTTTTTGGGCAATTTTAGAAGAATTTGCCCCCGATATGCTTGTGCTTGATGTAGAAATGCCTCAGTTTAACGGCATCGATCTGTGTCAAATTGTGCGTAACGAACCACGTTGGCATAAACTACCCGTCCTCTTTCTTACAGCTCACACTGACGATCGCACCATACAACAAGTCTTTACCGCAGGTGCAAACGATTGTTTGAGCAAGTCGATTTTAGGTACGGAACTCGTGACTCAGATTTTTAATCGCTTAGGGCAAATGCGATTGATGCAGAGCATCCAGTAGTCATTGGTTATTGGTCATTGGTCATTGGTCATTTGTCACTGACAACTGTTCACTGGTTACTGGTCACTGCTCACTGATTACTGCTCGTGCGCTCCCTGCTCCCTAATAACTGTAGTCAAATGCAAACAAATCGTTCCCTGTCAAATTCTACTTGTGGAGCGAGCGAAGAACAGATCGCTTCGCTGGAAGTGTTGCTACATCGGATGATGAATCGCATTCGTCAATCTTTGGAGTTGCCTGCGATTCTCTCAGGAACTGTTGCCGAAGTGCGTGCCTTTTTGGGAACCGATCGCGTGATGGTTTATCGGTTCGATTTAGATGGTAGTGGCGAAGTCGTAGCAGAATCGGTGCAGGAAGAACGTTTGCCATCTTTACTGGGACAACACTTTCCTGCCGAAGATATTCCGCCCCTGGCGCGAGAGTTATTTCTCAAAGCGCGTCAGCGTTCGATTGTCGATGTGGCAGCACAGGAAATTGGCTCAAGTTCGTTGGATTGTCCAGTTACCGGAGTATCGCTTCCAGAAATTGACATCCGATTTCGCCCTGTCGATCCTTGCCATGTGGAGTATCTGACTTCGATGGGGGTGCAGTCTTCTCTAGTCGTACCGATCTTACATCGCGATCGCCTGTGGGGGTTGTTAGTATCCCATCACAGTTTACCGCGACAAGTTACAGACCGAGAGTTGCAGGTGGTGCAGTTGGTAGCAGATCAATTATCAATTGCGATCGCCCAAAGTACCTTGCTCGAACAAACTCGCATCCAAGCCCAACAAGAAGCCACGATTAACCGCGTGGCTAAATTATTGCATTCCATGACCGAGATGCAGTTACAGCAAGCGTTAGAGCTAACTATCTCGGCGCTGGGAGGGACGGGTGGCAGAGTTTATATTAGTCCTCAAAGACCAGGAACCGCAGCGCAGTTGTTGACTTGTGGCGAACAACCAATTTGGCGATCTGAAGCGGGATACCAGTTGTACCTGGAAGAATATCCGAGTTGGCGATCGTGGCTAGAAGCACAAACAACTGTTGATGACGATCGCTGTACTTGGGCGATCGCCGATTGGCACGGTCTAGAAATTCCTCCAGAATTAGCTTTAGCATGGTTTCCGGTACGAATTCGCGGTTTGCTGATCGTGCGCTTGCAGTACAGACAGCAAATCTTGGGTTATTTGAGCGTATTTCGGCGAGAAATTGAGATTGAAACCCTATGGGCGCGACGACCCGACCGGGACGATCCGCGCCACTTACGCCCGATTCAATCTTTTGAAACTTGGCGAGAATTAAAACAAGGGCAAGCGCAAGCCTGGACGAGTGCGGAAATAGAACTAGTGCAAGCTTTAGGTAGCCATTTTGCTCTGGCAATTCAGCAATATGAACTGTATTTACAAGTTCATGCCCTCAACGCCGATTTATCTCGCGACATTCAAGAACGCAAGCAAGCAGAGATTAAAATTTGTGCTTTAAATGCCCAATTAGAGCAAAGAGTCGAGGAGCGAACCGCAGAACTACAACGTGCTAATGTCGAATTACTCAGAGAAATTGGCGTGCGCGAACAGGCGCAAGCTTCCTTAGAACGCCTCAGCCGCCAAAATGAATTAATTCTCAACTCGGCAGGCGAAGGAATTTACGGTTTAAACGCTCAAGGCAAAATTACCTTTGTCAATCCCGCTGCCGCGAGAATGTTAGGATACCGAGTTAGAGAGCTAATTGGATCTAATTGCGATCGCGATTTAGAAATTCATGCCAGCTACTTTTTACCAGAAACGCGCGATCGCTCCAACGCTAAATTTATCCATGCCATCCTCAACCACTCCCAACCGGACGGCACGCCTTACACTTGGGAAGAAAGCCCGATTTACGCCACTCTCCAAACTGGAGCAGTACAATACATAAACAATGATATTTTTTATCGTCGCGACGGGTCAAAATTTCCAGTCGAATACGTTAGCACTCCAATTCGAGAACAGGGAAAGATTGTCGGTGCAGTTGTCATTTTTAAAGATATTACAGAACGCCAAATAGTCGAACGGATGAAGGATGAGTTTGTCTCAGTTGTCAGCCACGAACTGCGGACTCCCTTAACTTCGATTCGTACTGCTTTAGGATTGCTGGCGCGGGGTTTTTTAGAGACTCAACCAGCTAAACGACAGCGGATGTTAGAAATTGCGTTTGACAATACCAACCGTTTAGTCCGGCTCATTAGCGACATTCTCGACATCGAACGGATCAATTCTGGCAAAGTTATCATGCACAAACAGCTGTGCGATGCATCTGAGTTGATCGTCCAATCAGCAGAGGTGATGCAAGCAATGGCTGAGAAAGCAGAAATCGATCTGTGCGTCACACCAGTATCAGCAAAGTTATGGGTAGATCCAGACCGGATTGTGCAGACGTTGACTAACCTACTTAGCAATGCGATTAAATTTTCCTCCCCAGGATCTACCGTGTGGCTGAGTGCGGAATTAGGGAGCAGGGAGCAGGGAGCAGGGAGCAGGGGGGAGAAGAGAGCTGGGGGAGCTGAGAACACAGGAGGAGAAATCCACAATCCAAAATCCAAAACCCAAAATTCAAAAATCCCCGACCCCCTCGCTCCTCGCTCCTCGCTCCTCACCCCTCATATCACATTCCAAGTTAAAGACACCGGACGCGGTATTCCTGCTGATAAACTCGAATCAATTTTTGAACGCTTTCAGCAAGTCGATGCTTCTAACTCCGGTCATCAAGGCGGGACTGGTTTAGGATTAGCAATTTGCCGTAGCATCGTACAGCAACACGGAGGACAAATTTGGGTCGAAAGTGTTTTAGGAACAGGCAGTACTTTCTCCTTCACCCTACCCTTAGCGCAGAACAGTGACCAGTGACCAGTTATCAGTTATCAGTTATCAGTGACTAGTGACTAGTGACTAGTGGCTGGTGATGAGAGAAGAGTCTAACCACCAACCATTACCAATGACCAATGAACAATGACCAATGACCATGAAACGCATTTTAATCATTGATGACGAGCAGGATATTCGCGAAGCAACTCAAATTTGCCTGGAGATCTCAGGGGAATGGGAAGTGCTGACAGCTAGCTCTGGTGCAGAGGGATTGGTGACAGCTGCATCCGAACAGCCTGACGCGATTCTATTAGATGTGATGATGCCGGATATGGATGGATTAACCACATTCCAAGAGTTGCAAGCTCATCCTTTGACGCAAAATATTCCTGTCATTTTACTCACCGCTAAAGCTCAACCTGCGGAACAGAGGCAGTTTACACAAATTCAGGTAGCTGCGGTAATTACTAAGCCTTACGATCCTTTTACCTTGGCTAATCAAATCGAGCAAGTTTTGAGTGCTGCTCAATCATGAAACAATTTGGTACTTAAATAAATAATTATTCATATTGTTTTCCATGAGTTGAATTACGTAGTTTGTAGAGTTTTATAACTATATCTTTTTGCTTATATATTATCGACTATTTACATCCTTCATGGATTATTCATATTTTTCATCTACGCTACAAGATGAAACGCAGTCATGTCGTCTTTTGTCAATGTTCTTTGTTACTAGCTATTAGTCAATAGTGACGAACAAATGATAAATGATTCATGTACGGGTGGGTTTTGAGCCGAGATTTATTACTAAAGTAATAAATCTTTTGCTAAATCCGCCCCTACGACAACTGATAACTGATAACTGATAACTGATATTTGTGATTAATCGTGCATCTCGCCGTGTTTTACTGATTGAGAATGAGAATGCGATTCGAGAACTAGCTCAGCTTTGTTTAGAAATCGCTGCTGGCTGGGAAGTTTTGGTTGCCGATTCACGTTGCGAAATTGTTGTCTT
>NZ_JBOFLP010000097.1:0-8276 GCF_051657925.1 Chroococcidiopsis sp. | reverse complement strand
CATCGTCGGTAAAATCAATTGGTTTGCGGTAATGTGCTTGCAGGACGAATAACCTAACTGCCATCGGATCGGTGGGGCGATCGAGTAACTCGCGAATCGTGATAAAGTTGCCCAGGGATTTAGACATTTTTTCCCCGTTGACCTTCACCATGCCGTTGTGCATCCAGTAGTGAGAGAGGGGTTTGTTCGTGACGGCTTCGCTTTGAGCGATTTCATTTTCATGGTGCGGGAAAATTAAATCTGCTCCCCCTGCATGGATGTCGATCGTATCACCCAGGCGATCGCGTACCATTGCCGAACATTCAATGTGCCACCCAGGGCGACCTGCACCCCAAGGTGATTCCCACGCTGGTTCCCCTAGTTTAGCGGCTTTCCACAGAGCAAAATCAAATGGTTCTTGCTTTTTTTTTCCCTCTGGGTCTTCTGCGTCTACGCGCCCGCTAGCGCCTGCTTGCAAGTCTTCTAATTTGCGTCCCGACAACTTACCATATTCGGGAAACTGTTTGACAGCGTAGTAGACATCGCCATCTGCGGGATAGGCATAGCCTTTTTGCTCTAATTCAAAAATTAGCCGTTGAATGCCATTCATTGTATGCGTAGCGCGGGGATAGGCATCTGCTTCTTTAACATTCAGCCGCGTCATATCCTCAAAATATGCTTGGATATAGCGTTCGGCTACGGCTTCCATTGAGGAATTTTCTTGACGGGCGCGGTTGAGAATTTTATCGTCAATATCGGTAAAGTTCTGAATGTACGTGACTTCGTATCCTAGAAATTGCAGGTAGCGCCGCACGACATCCCAGATAATACAAGCGCGTGCATGACCCAAATGGCAATAGTCGTATACTGTTACGCCACAGTAGTACATTTTGACTTTGCCTGGTTCGACAGTCTCAAATGGTTCTTGATGACGAGTGAGAGTGTTGTAGATTGTCAGGGTCATAACAGGGCAACTATGTTTTTAGCGATCGCTGGCGCGATCGTCACTAAATCTCATGTTAAACCCTCAAGAGTCATTCAGATTCTGGTTTAGGTATCCCAGTTTACCCGTGTGTTTACAAAATACCTGGTAAATCCAAAATGAACCCAGGTAGTATATCTTCTCCTGATAAGGTGGTGGGAGATGACAACGCTTCTACTTCGCGTCCTTGGCGATAAATCTCAACATATTGCTGTTTGGGGTCAATCAGCCAACCTAAGCGCACCCCATTTTCTATATATTCTCGCATCTTTGCCTGTATGTCTTCGAGCATATCGCTAGCTGACATCAATTCCACCACAAAATCGGGGGCGAGGGGTAGAAACTTGTCTGGATCTGGATTTATTGCCTCAATTCTCTCTTTTCTCACCCATGCAGCATCGGGAGAACGGATAGCTCTATTAGGTAGGATAAAACCTGTAGAGGAGTCAAAGGCAATGCCTGTATTATCGCGTTCTACCCAAATTTCCAGTCTTGTCGATAGTTTAATATTACGGTTTCCAGTTCCCCATCCCGTGGGTGGCATAATAATTATCTTTCCTTTCGCAGTCCGCTCAAACTTGAGATCTCGGTTTGCTTGACAAAGCTGGAAAAATTGCTCGTCAGTCAAGTCTATTACTGAATGTAAGTCTAGGGCGATGGTATTCATATACGCATTCTGGAGAATCATCTCTTGCAAAATTCTAAATTGCGATCGCATAGATCTGGGGGCGGGTTTGCCAATCGTTTTTGACTTCAACAAAGATTTCAGGTAAACCCGCCTCTACAAAACATTTATCTGTGTTCATCCACGTTTGATTAACTCAAATGTTGTCCCAACTCCAACCGCAACCGATACAAAATTGTATTTGGCTCGACTTGAGATAAAATTTCTTGGATTACGGTACTCGCACCAAATTGTCCCCAACTACAGCCTTTTTCTAAATAGACTTGGGCAGCTTTTCCCACAGCATACGTACCGTAACCAGCAATTCCCCCTTGCGCGATCGCAGTTCCTGCAAATGCAGTAATATTGAACGGATTATCCCCAGAGGCGATCGCAGTCGCACTTTTACCTAAGCCTAATAGCATTCCGCTACCTAATTCGCTCAATAGCAAACCACCAGAACTCAACAAAATTGTCCTCAACAACTTTGTGGCTTCAAACCCCGTCATTGGCAAATTATATAACTTAGCCAAAGCACGAATTAAGGCGAGATCGGCAACAAATCCGCCTAAAACGTCAAGTACGGCGATGGGGTTGAGTCCGACAGCTAAAGCTTTATATTTGGTATATTGCCAAATTAAATCTTCCGCAGCTTCATTAAGACGATCTAGAGTTTTGCCTGCGATCGCCGCTTCAGCATCTTTTACTTGTAGTAAAGCATTTAAAGCCAGTAGCGATCGCCCTTCGCGATTGAGTACGTGTAAAATCTTTTGCTGTAACTCTGCAATTTGAGGTGGTGGTGTTTCCCACTCGTAAGCAACTTGTCCGTCGGGATATTCTACCCGCACTTCTTCGGCTGCTGGTTCCGCCGCCACCATGACAATTTCATCGCTAGACAAAAGTTGCTGTAAGCGTCTTGCGGTTGGACTACCTGCCCCTAATTGTTGGAGATTTTTATAAATTGCTTCCCTGTCGGTTTCGGGATATAAATCGATTTTATTGAATACTAAAATCAGCGGTTTCTGTGCTTGTCGTAGTTCGCAAAGTGCTTGATATTCAGTACGGGTAATATCACCAGCTACGACAAATAAAATTAAGTCAGCTTGACGCGCCACGTCCTTCGCCATTTGCGTTCTAGCTTGACCTTCAATTTCATCTAATCCTGGCGTGTCGATTAATTCAATCTGTACTTTTCCACCTGGGTTCCATCGCACGGAACGGGGATATTGAGTCACACCGTGTAGGGGACCCGTGGGTAAAATTTTCTGCCCGACTAAGGCATTGAGAACCGCTGATTTGCCTCGACTCACCAATCCAAAAGCAGCGATACAAATGACATTCGTTTCTAATTTATTCAGCGTGGAAGTTAGGACTTCCAAATCTGGTTTAACCAGCCCAGCTAATTCAAGCTTTGCAGGCTGTGGATTGGGTTTACGCAGATGTCCGTACCAAGATAGCGCTTGGCGGATACTTGCACGAGCGCGGTTGAGGTGAGATTCTTGGAGATCGATTCGCTTGGCTTGAGATTGAGTCAAGGTTGAGAGACTGCGGCAGTGTACAGATTTACTCTAGTGCGATCGCAGTTGGAATGGCAAATCGAGCGGTTACACAAGGCGGATTTTGTCTGTTTGGTTCTGCATGAATCCTCAAACGGTCTGGGAGAACGTTGAGTTACTCACAATTTCCTCAAATTTGCTTGCTAAGTTAAATCTATAACCAAACAAGATATGGTTTAAACCAACCTGATGCTAAGCAATTCCCAATGGTTCTTACATCTCAGGTGCTAGCTGTTGACTGTTGACTGCTGACAGTTAACTGTTAATCATTAACCGTTAACGACTACTCGGTAGAAGGTAATTTGTATGAAAACATCAGTTAAGTACGACATCAATGCGATCAAAGACGAAGCTCGTCAACTCGTTGATAAAGGACTTGTTGACCGTCACCAGCCAATTTATGCTTTGTGCAAATATATTCCAGGTCGTGAGTGGATTTGTGTAGAAATTGAGCTAGAGGAAAATGATTTTTTGCTGAGAGATCGAATCATCGATTTATTAGGTCGTGAAGATTGGCAAGAAGATTAAAGAATTTACAAGTCAAAAATTAAAAATTAAAAGCTAAGATTTGGTTGCGATTAATACTTTTAGTATTAGTTTGAAAATAGTTTAAATAGGTTTTTTGAGATGATTTAGAGACGAGCCGAATATAAAATCGACGTTGTAAACTGCAATAATTTATATTGCTAAAAAATATTTAAGATTACCGAGCAAAATTATGAATGCTGCGAGGCGATCGCCATGTCTACAATATCCAACTTCTGGAAGATTGAAGAAGCTGAATTTCCCCAAACTGGTACAGCAACAGAGCAGCTCAAGTTTCTTTTAAACTATGCATTGCTAGCTCCTTCTGGGCATAATACTCAACCTTGGAATTTTAAAATTCAAGATGAAGCGATCGCGCTCTATGCTGACCGGACTCGCGCTTTGCCTGTTGTCGATCCTCAAAACCGGGAATTAATTATCAGCTGCGGTACGGCATTATTTAATCTTCGGATTGCTCTCCGTCACTTTGGTTATACGGGCAAAATCTCAACTTTTCCAGAACCCAGTCATCCAGACTTGTTAGCTACGATTCAGTTAGGCAAACCCACACACGCTAGCGCTGACGAGCAAATGCTGTTTGAGGCAATTCCCCAAAGACACACGAATCGAAGGGATTATGAAAACCGGGATGTACCCAAATCGATGCTGACATGGTTACAAGTAGATGCCGCTAGCGAAGGTGCATGGTTGCACGTTGTGAAGGGAGATCTAACCCGTCAGGCGATCGCCGAATTAGTGGTACGAGGCGATCGCTGGCAAATGGCTAATCCCAGCTTTCGTCGCGAATTAGCAGCTTGGATGCATCCAGGTAGCAGCTCCAGCCATGATGGTATACCTGGATATGCATATGGAGTGAATCGGTACTTAGATTTTGCTACACCTATCTTTGCTTGGGCAATGCGTGCCCTCGATCTCGGAGATGCAATGGCTCATCATAACCGCCAACTCGCGATCCAGTCTCCGGCAATTTTAGTGCTGGGTACAGAGCAAGATACTCCGAGAGATTGGCTGGCAGCGGGGCAAGCACTAGAGCGCGTACTGCTGCGAAGTCAAGCAGTAGGATTATCAGCATCCTTTTTAAATCAGCCTATTGAAGTGCCAACTTTGCGATCGCAACTGAGCAAATTAATCTATGCATCGGGCTATCCACAAATTCTGTTGCGTCTGGGTTTTGGTTGTGAGGTAAAACCAACAGCAAGGCGAGGAGTCGATGAAGTTTTGCTATAAGACAAAATGTCAATCCTAAAACAACGTTTACACGTAACTATTCGCGGTGCTGTACAGGGGGTAGGCTTCCGTCCGTTTATCTACCGACTGGCAACAGAATTAGGACTTGTAGGATGGGTGAATAATTCTGCCCAAGGGGTTTTGATTGACGTAGAAGGCACTCAAGCGCAATTGCAGAATTTTTTATTGCGCATCGAGCAACAAAAGCCACCCCGTTCGATAATTCAAAGTCTGGAATCGAAATTTCTCGCTCCCGTAGGCTATCAACAGTTTGAGATTCGCACCAGTACGGGTGGTGAGAAATCAGCAACAATATTACCCGACCTTGCCACTTGCTCGGATTGTCTGCGCGAAATTTTCAACAAAAGCGATCGCCGCTACGGTTATCCCTTCACCAACTGTACTAACTGCGGTCCCCGCTTTAGCATTATTGAAGCTTTGCCCTACGATCGCGCCAATACGACAATGAAAAAGTTTCAGATGTGCATTCATTGTCAGTCTGAGTATGAAAATCTGCTGGATCGCCGCTTTCACGCCCAACCTAACGCCTGTCCTGAATGCGGACCCCAGCTTGAGTTATGGGAGCGAGATGGCAATGTTCTAGCATTACATCATCAAGCATTAATTCAAGCTGCTGCATCGATTTGTCAAGGTCGGATCGTTGCTATCAAGGGTTTGGGCGGGTTTCATCTGATAGTAGACGCACGTAACAAAGCAGCCGTGCAAAAACTGCGCCGTTGCAAGCGAAGGGAAGCTAAACCTTTTGCTTTGATGTACCCTTCCCTGGAACTAATTCAAGCAGACTGCGAAGTTTCAGACTTAGAAGCAAGCCTGTTGCGATCGCCTCAAGCTCCAATTGTACTGCTGCAACGGAAGTTAGCATCTCATGCGATGGTCGCGAAGCGTTTGCGAAGCGTGGTCGAAGAGCATACCGCCTTCGGCATCGCTCCCTCAGTTGCTCCTGGCAATCCCTACTTAGGTGTGATGTTGCCTTACACTCCTCTACATCACCTACTCATGGCTGAGTTGGGTTTTCCGGTAGTCGCTACCAGTGGCAATTTAACAGATGAACCTATTTGTATTGATGAAAAAGAAGCACTGCAACGCCTGAGTAGCATTGCTGAAGTTTTCCTAGTCCACAATCGACCGATTGCCCGTCCTGTAGATGATTCTGTCGTGCGCGTGATGATGGGAAGAGAAATGGTTTTACGTCGCGCCCGTGGCTATGCACCTTTACCATCCACTACTCTTCCCGACTCCCCTGTACGGGCGCACGGCTGTGCGCCCCTACCGACTCCCGACTCCCTTCTCGCAGTAGGGGCGCATCTCAAAAATACGATCGCGCTTTGTGTCAAAGAGCAAGTTTTTGTCAGTCAGCATATCGGAGATTTAGAAACAGTACCAGCTTTGAATGCTTTTGAACGGGCGATCGCGGATTTTCAACAACTTTATCAGACAAAGCCAGTGGCGATCGCCTGCGATCTTCATCCCGATTACCTCTCTACTCAATTTGCGCGTAATTCTGGGATTCCTGCGATTCCAGTACAACACCACTACGCTCACGTTCTCTCATGCATGGCGGAAAACGATTTAATTGGAATGCATGACTCTCAACCCGTCTTGGGTGTTGCTTGGGACGGTACTGGTTACGGACTAGACGGTACAATTTGGGGCGGAGAATTTTTGCTCGTTACAGAAACATCATTTGAGCGAGTCGCCCATCTGCACACTTTTCGGCTGCCTGGGGGAGAAAAGGCGATTAAAGAACCAAGACGAGTCGCAATTGGTTTGCTTTATGAAATCTTTGGAGAAGAATTGTTTGAGATGCAGCACTTAGCACCAGTGCAAGCTTTTAGCGATCGCAATTTAGGAATTTTGCAGACAATGCTGCAAAGAAATCTCAATACGCCAGTGACTTCTAGTATAGGACGGCTATTTGATGCGATCGCTTCAATTGTAGGATTACGTCAACAAAACCAGTTTGAAGGACAAGCAGCAATGGAACTAGAGTTTGCGATCGCCGGATTTGATACTGACGAGTGCTATAGCTTTGAGATTTTGGCAACGTCATCGCCTGCGATCGTCGATCTGCTGCAAATGGTGCGAGAAATCTTAGCAGATATAAGATGTGGTTTACCACTCAGAAAAATATCAGCTAAGTTTCACAATACGCTCGTTGAGATCGTAGTTGCCGTAGCAAAGTCCGTGGGTGAAGAAAAAATTATACTTACAGGCGGTTGTTTTCAAAATAAGTATTTAACTGAAAGAGCCATTAAAAGATTGCAAGCAGAAAATTTTTACCCTTACTGGCATCAACGCATTCCACCTAATGATGGGGGAATCGCGCTAGGACAAATTGTGGCAGCAACTTTTCACTTAAGCAACAGGAAGCAACAGCTATGTGTTTAGCAGTTCCAGGGAAAATTATCAGTATTAATAACGAACAAGAACCATTGATGCAAACTGGAAAAGTTAGCTTTGGTGGAGTTATTAAAGAAGTCAGTCTTGCCTATGTTCCTGACGCAAAAGTCGATGATTATGTAATCGTTCATGTAGGTTTTGCTCTTAGCATTCTCGATCCACAAGAAGCAGAAAGTACGTTGAATTATTTACAAGAAATGCAAAATTGAGCGATCGTTGGTTCCCCTTCTATTCTCCTCACAGGTTCCTCAAGTTTTCCTTATAACTTCAAGGTAGAGCCAAAACAGTCACATGGTAATACTTTAGAAGCTGGCAAAGGTTGAAAAAATGAAAACAAAAACATTTGCAACCCTAGATGGTAATGAGGCAGTTGCTCAAGTTGCCTATCGCTTGAATGAAGTCATTGCCATTTACCCTATCACTCCCTCCTCGCCAATGGCTGAATGGGCTGATGCTTGGACAGCAGAAGGCAGAGCAAATATTTGGGGTAATGTTCCTGCCGTAGTCCAAATGCAGAGTGAGGGAGGCGTTGCTGGGGCGCTTCACGGTGCTTTACAGACAGGTTCGCTGACGACGACTTTCACAGCATCGCAGGGATTATTGTTGATGCTGCCAAATATGTACAAAATTGCCGGAGAACTGACACCGACAGTCTTTCACGTAGCAGCGCGATCGCTTGCCGCTCAAGCCCTATCTATTTTCGGCGATCATAGCGATGTGATGGCAGCACGGACAACCGGTTTTGCAATGTTGTGTGCCGCATCAGTCCAAGAAGCACACGATTTTGCCCTAATTTCTACCAGAGCAACATTAGAATCGCGAATTCCTTTCCTACATTTCTTCGATGGCTTCCGCACCTCCCACGAAATTGCCAAAGTGGAACTGTTGGCAGAAGATGACA